>CAZXIP010000010.1:0-21773 GCA_964640755.1 uncultured Smithella sp.
TTCGGCAAATATAAGTTTGACGTTGACTCGCTGGACATGAAGAAGCTGGAATTGAAAAAGCTGAACAGTCTGTTGAGAGTTTATCCTGAAAAAACAAAAGAAACGGTGAAAAGACTATGCGGGATTTAATTCAACATGAGCAATTTGAGCTGGAAGTCCTTAATAGGCTTAACAGTGGACGATTACTGACCAACCTGATTTTCGGCGGTGGCACCATGTTACGCTTATGCCATGGACTGGATCGTTATTCGGTGGATTTGGATTTCTGGGTGGCAAAGGATATTGACTGGGCGACGTACTACAGGAAGATGAAAAAATATTTACTGCAATTTTATACACTCGCCGATTCCGCCAATAAACGTTTTACGATTTTGTTCGAATTGAAATCACCGCAATTCCCAAGAGCGCTGAAAATAGAAATCCGCAAAGAAGCAAAGAGCATTAAAACGGAAACCTGTATCGCATACAGTGCCAACACCAATATTCAGGTTCTGATAAAAACCGTTGCGCTGGAAGAAATGATGAAGTCTAAAATTACGGCGTTTCTCAGCCGCAAGGTAATCCGTGACGCATACGACATTGAGTTTTTATTAAAAAAAGGCATAGCCCTTCCCGCTGAAAATGAAATCTTGGGAAAACTGCTTGCCGGATTGGCGAAGCTCGGTAAGAAAGACTTTTCCGTGGAGCTTGGGACGTTGCTTGATGCATCGTCGCGAAAATATTATATTGAAAATGGATTCCGCATTCTGGAAACGAGACTGAAGGATAAAATTCAAGCCAATGCCTGACCTGGTGGCATTTCAATTTGCTCAACCTCATTCGTGTTGTGAAAAAAAAATGAGTATGATACATCATCAATCCTTATTTATGTTTGAAGGATTTTGATATGAACAACGTCGTTAAAAGAGTTCACGCTCACATGCCATATCACCTTATTCCAGGGTATCTGCCGATGATTCTGGAAAAGAAGATTAATCTGGAAATATATTTCAATCACTATGCCCTGCAATCACTGGATAAGGATCAGTGCGCGGAGACTGCCCGGGTTATCATGGATGCAGGATTAAAAGTGACGTTTCATGCTCCTTTTATGGATTTGCGTCCGGGGGCTCTTGATGATACGATCCGAAAAACAAGTCTGGACAGGATCAGGATGGTCTTTGACCTGATTTCGTATTTTCGGCCGCTGAAGATTGTGTGTCACCCGTCTTTTGATGATCGTTATTATGTGTCCTGCGATGATCTGTGGCTGGAAAACAGCGTCAATTTCTGGCGTCAGCTGATTCCTGCAGCCGGAGACGGAGGAACCATCATTGCCCTGGAGAATGTTTATGAAAAAGAGCCGCGCATTTTACGGCGTTTGCTGGAAGCTCTTGCTTCAGAACAGGTATGTTTTTGTTTTGACGCGGGGCATTTCAATGTTTTCTCCCGGACGCCTTTGAGAACCTGGATGGAAGAGCTGGGCCGTTATATCGGTCACCTGCACCTGCACGATAATTTCGGCAAATTCGATGAACATTTGCCGGTGGGCACTGCCACGTTTCCCTTCGACCAGCTTTTTACCTCGTTGGAAGCGTTAAAGGTGAAACCGACAATCACGATTGAAGCCCATTCGCAGGATCATTTGTGGCAGGCTATGGCCAATCTGCAAAAAATGTCACTTCTTGACAGGCTGGCTGTGTCAGCTTGAGTCTTTAGCGTGGAGCAAGGGATGTCCGCTTATCTGATCAAAAGAATCCTGTTTATGATTCCGCTTCTGCTTGGCATCACGATCATCTGTTTTTTTGTGATGCGCCTCGCGCCGGGAGCGCCCACGGATCTGCAGACCCAGATGAATCCGAAGGCGTCCGCGGAAATGAAGGAACGGCTCAGGAGCATGTATGAGCTGGATAAGCCCATTCATGTTCAATACTGGTCGTGGCTCAAAAAGATTGGACGTGGCGATCTGGGGACTTCTTTTTCATCCGATCACCGGCCTGTATCCGATAAGATCTGGGAGCGTCTGCCGATCACGATTGTTATTAATCTTTTGTCGTTGATCATCATTATTGCCGTGGCCGTGCCGATCGGAGTTCTGTCGGCTGTTCATCAGGATTCTCTTTTTGATAAAGTGACCGCTGTGCTCGTGTTTATCGGTTTTGCCGTGCCTACTTTCTGGCTGGCGCTGCTTTTGATGATCTTTTTCGGCATTCACCTTGGTTGGCTGCCGATCTCTGGCTTGCGATCTCTCAACTATGAATACCTGAGCACATGGGGACAGCTTCTGGATTTGGCCAAGCACCTGATTCTGCCGGTCTTCATATCCGCGTTCGGTGGACTGGCCGGACTTTCCCGCTACATGCGGGCCAACATGCTGGAGGTTATCCGTCAGGATTACATTCTGACAGCACGTGCCAAGGGACTCAGCGAGAGGCAGGTGATATACAAACATGCCCTTCGCAACGCACTTCTGCCGGCAATCACTATCCTGGGGTTGTCCATTCCCGGACTGATTGGCGGCAGCGTCATATTTGAAACGATTTTTGCGATTCCCGGCATGGGGCAGCTGTTTTACATGTCGGTCATGGCCCGTGACTATCCGACGGTTATGGGGATATTGTTGATCGGTGCCATTCTGACGCTGGTGGGAAATCTGATTGCTGATGTGTCTTACGCATTGGCGGATCCACGCATAAGAATTTCCTGACGGAGATGATATGAACTTCTGGGAAATGTTTTATAAAAATAAACTGGCGCTGACTGGATGCGGCATTGTGATTCTGCTGTTTGCGGTTTCGCTTCTGGCGCCCGTGATTGCGCCTTATGATCCGGGCGCGATTGACCTGAAAAACGTTCTGGCGCCACCGTCGGCTGAACACTGGTTTGGCACGGATCAGCTGGGGCGCGACGTGCTTTCCCGGATGATCTGGGGTGCCCGTATTTCTCTGAAAGTCGGTTTCGTCGCCACGGGGCTCGCGATTTTGATAGGAATGATTCTGGGGGCCGTGGCCGGATACTATGGCGGCTGGATCGACGCTGTGATTATGCGTTTTGTAGATATTATGCTCTGTTTCCCGACTTTTTTTCTGATCCTGGCGGTAATCGCTTTTCTGGAACCTTCAATCTGGAATATCATGATTGTCATCGGACTGACCGGCTGGATGGGGGTGACCCGTCTGGTGCGGGCGGATTTTATTTCTCTGCGGGAAAGGGATTTCGTGCGGGCTGCACGCTCCATTGGAGCAAATGACGCGCGGATTATTTTTATTCACATTCTTCCCAATGCGCTCGCGTCCATTCTGGTGGCAGCCACCCTTGGCATTGCCGGCGCCATTCTGACGGAGTCTGCTTTGAGTTTTCTGGGGATCGGTGTACAGCCTCCGACACCCAGTTGGGGAAATATTCTGACGGCGGGCAAGGATAATATTGACATTGCCTGGTGGCTGTCGCTTTATCCGGGGCTGGCGATTCTTATTACAGTGGTCGGCTATAATTTGCTGGGAGAAGGAATACGCGACGCGTCCGATCCGCGCCTTAAAAGATGATATCCGGCCATTGCCGGAGCTGCTTCTGCGTTTTTAATCTTCCTGTAAATGCCTGGTGTCTTCTTCGGGCTGGCGCATCTGCTTAACGCCGCCGCTTGTTTTTCTTGCTTAAGGCTGGTTTCATTGGCCTGACATTCTGGTTGCGGGCAAAAATATTCTTAATAAAATCGTTGACTTCATTGGAGCCGATGAATTGTACGGCAAGATGATTGAGCCCCGTCGTGTCGATCCAGTGACGCGTTATTTCACAATCTGCGAAAGTTTCACCGCTTTCAAAAACAAACTTAATTTGTATAATTGTTCCGACTTTGTATGATGGGCAATCGTCTCCAGGCAGGGTAAAGTGAGCGCTGCTGCCGGAGATATCGACAATCTTAAATTCCTGATTCTCGCAATAAGCATAGATTACGGGCCGCAAATCCATGCGTATTCTGGGCCAGAGGCGTAGGTCGCAGGCGAAAGGCTCGGAGAGTCTGCGCAGGAATATTCTTTTGTCCGGTGTGATGGTTTCTATCCGGGCTTCAAAACCGAACCGGGGCTTTTTTTGACCGCCGGGACAGTAAGTGAAAAAGAGAACAGACATAAGATGATGATTGTCAACGGGAGGAACGGTCTGCTCAATGGATATCAAGTTGTCGTGCAAAAAATCGATAAAATGGGAACGGCGTACGTCATTTGCCGCCAGCCGTAAAAAAATTTTTTCTTTAGGTTTAATCTCCAGCGTCATGAACCTCCATCCTCTTGAACAAATTCAATAAATTCCAGAAGGCAAACAGAAAGCGGCCCGTGCCTCCGGGCAGTGATGCTGCACAACACGACAAAATCTATGAAAATATTTAAAGAAAAAGTTACTTTATGTCAAGATTTATAAAATAAATCTCTTGGGACTTGATTATGTTGGCAAAATATAATACGAAACCGCAAAGTTTATTTATCAAATAAAATAATTATACGTTACATTTTGCAGGAGGATTGGAATGTCCAGAACAGTAAACTCAGAATTACTGAAAATCGATCGCCGCATCATTTCCAGAAAATTGCTGGCCGGAGAATTGTCAGAAAAAGATTTGACCAGCCTTTTGAAAAAGCTTCCCGACGTATCGGAGAATGCCGAGGAGATTGTGGCTCCCTCCAGTGAAAAATAATTGATATGCTGATTGATTCCCATGCCCACCTGGAGATGAAAGAATTTGATTCCGACCGTCCTGATGTGATGGACCGTGCCAGGCTTGCGGGGGTTGACGGCATCGTCACCGTGGGAACCAATCTGCGTTTGAGCCGCAGGGCGCTATCCATAGCACGTCAATACGAAAATGTTTACGCATCGGTCGGGATTCATCCACACGATGTGGCAAAAGCAGACAAAAAAATGTTTGATGAGCTGAAACTGCTTGCGGAAGATCCCAAAGTTGTTGCCTATGGTGAAATCGGTCTGGATTATTTTCGCAACATCTCACCCCGGGAAAAACAAACAGAAATGTTTGGCTGTCAGCTCGCGCTGGCTCTGGAGCTGAAACTGCCCGTAATCATTCACGACCGCGATGCTCATGAAGAAACGCTGCGAATGGTGAAAGCATCCGGTGTCCGGCAAGGTGTTTTTCATTGTTTCTCCGGAGACTATATCATGGCCAAACAGTGCATTGACCTTGGCTTTTATGTTTCTGTTCCAGGGGTCGTGACGTTTGATAAGTCCACAGTGCTTCATGAGGTGGTTCGTCATGTGCCGCTTGATAATATTCTCCTGGAAACAGATTGTCCCTACCTCGCGCCTGTTCCTTTCCGCGGCAAAAGAAACGAACCGTCATTTATTATTCATACCGCAAAGAAAGTCGCCGCGATCAAGGGGGTGGACTGGGAAGAAGTTGCGCTGACGGCAGCCCGCAACACCCGAAACCTTTTTGGCATTGCCGAATTCGACGCTTAGCGGCGCGGAGCGTTTAAAAAATCTCATAAGAAGCTATGGCACATAAAAACGATCAACCAATGAAGAAAGCCGTCGTCCTGCTTTCCGGGGGTATTGATTCCGCAACAGCACTGGCGATTGCCCGGTCGATGGAGTTTAGCATTTATGCCTTGAGCTTCCGCTACGGTCAACGACACATGATCGAGCTGGAAGCGGCGAAACGGATTGCTCGAAGCAATGCCGTTTGTCAACACCTGATTGCGGATATAGACCTTCGCCGCCTTGGCGGCTCCGCTTTAACCAGCGATCTTCCTGTGCCCAAGAGCCGCAATATAAATGATATGGGACGGGATGTTCCGATTACCTATGTTCCCGCCCGCAACACGATCTTTCTTTCACATGCTCTGGCATGGGCGGAGGTGATTGGTTCCTGCGATATTTTTATCGGTGTGAACGCATTGGACTATAGCGGATATCCGGATTGCCGCCCGGAATTTATCGAGTCTTATGAACGCATGGCCAATCTGGCAACCAGGGCATGCGTGGAAGGCAAACAAAAATTGACCGTTCATGCCCCGCTTCTCCATTTGAGCAAAGCGCAGATTATCCTCAAAGGCATGGAACTGGGAGTGGATTATTCGTTGACGCACAGTTGCTATGACCCCGACGGTGAAGGCACCGCCTGCGGTCAGTGCGATTCATGCCTGCTGCGTCTGAAGGGCTTCCATGACGCCGGATTCAGCGATCCGGTGAGATACAAAAAGCAAGGATAAAGGATCAAGGAGCAAGGTCCAGGGATGTATCGGATCAAAGAGATTTTTTATTCGATTCAGGGTGAAGGTTATTACAGCGGCCGTCCGGCTGTGTTTTGCCGTTTCTCCGGATGTAATTTATGGTCGGGTAAAGAAGAAGATCGAAAAAAAGCGAGCTGCTCTTTTTGTGACACGGATTTTCTGGGGACAGACGGACCGGAAGGCGGTATATACGAGAATGCGGAACAGTTGTCGCAGAGCATCGCAAAACTCTGGCCGCAATCCAAAGACCATCGATTTGTGGTGTGTACGGGAGGGGAACCTCTTTTGCAGATGGATCCAGTTCTGGTGGACACCTTGCATAAAGAGGGTTTTGAGATCGCCGTGGAGACTAACGGAACAATCTGTGCTCCGCCGGGGATCGACTGGATCTGTGTGAGTCCCAAAGCGCATGTGCAGATATTGCAGACGTCTGGCCATGAACTGAAACTGGTTTACCCTCAGGTGGGGGCGGAACCGTCACAGTATGAAAAGCTGGAATTCAGGCATTTCTTTTTGCAGCCCATGGATGGAACCGGCCGTGAAGAAGCCTTGAGGCAGACCCTGGCCTATGTGCTGGCACATCCCAGGTGGCGAATCGGTCTGCAGTTGCATAAAATACTGGGAGTGAGGTAGGGTTATACAATGGAGATTTATAAGGTTTTTAAATTTGACGCGGCGCACTATCTGCCCAATGTTCCCATCGGGCACAAATGTGCCAGGTTACATGGCCATTCTTTCCGTGTTGAAATCCATCTGCGGGGCAATACCAGTTCTCGCACAGGCTGGGTGATGGATTTTGCGGATATCTCGGCCGCTTTTCAGCCGATTCTGGAGCAGCTCGATCATAAAAATTTAAACAGCATTGCAGGCCTTGAGAATCCCACTTCGGAAAACCTCTGCCGTTGGATATGGTGGCGACTCCAGCCGGCATTGCCGCAATTATGCAAGATTGTCGTTCAGGAAAGCCCTGAATCCGGCTGTGTCTACGAAGGGAAGGAGTAAACGATATTCTCCCCGCTGCTTCCTGACTTCAATTTGCCGTGAGCAGCACGTATAAAGTCTGCTCTATCAATCCCTGCGGATCCTGCATGACAACACGATCCTGCCTTCACTTATCTGGGACGAATGATTTACCATTCAACTTTTTCTTTTTTTAAAATTTCCTGTGCTTTTTTATGGCCGAGTTTGGCTGATGTTGTGACATCGTCAAACGCTTTTTCCTTTTCGCCAACGTTGGCCAGAGAAATCCCCCTCTTAAAATAGGCGTCTGCAAGCTGAGGATTGAGCTTTATCGCTTCATTAAAATCCAGGATCGCCTGTTGATAGTTTTCGAGGCTGAGATAGGAGAGCCCCTTGTTGTAGTGTGTTTCCGCATCCTGAGGGTTGATCTTGATGGCTTCATTAAAACTCACGATGGCCTGATTAAAATTGCCGAGTTTATAATAAGCCACCCCGAGATTGTGGTAGGCATTGGAATGATTCGGATTGATCTCGATGGACTTGTTGTAATTTTTGATCGCCTGATTGTAGTTTCCCAGCTGTTCGTAGGAAAGTCCCCGGTTATAATGGACCTCCGCGTCCTGCGGGTATAACTGAATAGCCTTGTTAAAGTCGGGAATGGCCTGACTGAATTTGCCCAGGTTTCCGTATGCGGTTCCCCGGTTGTTGTACGCTGCGGCCTGTTTGGGATTGATCTTTATGGCTTTGTTGTAATCCCCAATGGCCTGATTGTGCTTGCCGAGGTTTGTATAGGCAATTCCCCTGTTACGGTAGGCCGCAGCAAACTGGGGATTGTTTTCAACGGCTTTCGTGTATGCGGTAACAGCATCGGGAAAATTGCCGGAAGCTGCGGTTGCATATCCTTTTTCAAACCATTCGACAGAATCCAGTTCCTTGATGTTTTTATGATAGTCCGCGATGGTTTTCGTCTGCTTTTTCCCCTCTGCCGCAGCGAGTTCTTCCCGCAGTTTTTTGTTTTCTTTTAAAAGGTCGTCGTTCAGTTTTTTGACTTCCTCCAGTTCCGTTGTTTTTTGAACGTCTTTGCCAAGCGCATCAATGAAGCTCGTCAGGTGATCGGGATCAGCCGTAATTTTCGCCTGCAGGGAATAGGCCTTTTCGTCCCATTTTTCTTCGACCAGTTGTGTCGGCACAACACCTGCCGTGAGGGCTGCAATCCGTTCTTTGGGAATCTGTGCGTTTTTCACCGCAGTTTCACTTAAGAGGTATTCCCCCAGCTCATCGAGTAAAATCTGTTTGACTTCTCTCAGCGCAATGGTGCGGCTTGTGTTCTTGTCGTCCTGAGCCGCCGCCTGATAGATATATTCTTTGGTGAACGTTTTCGTTTCTGCAAATGCCTGCCCCGTAATCATAAAAACCAGCATACAAAAGATTAAGGCCAGTCGTGTCAGAATAGATTTCATAGATATTTACTCCTTTTGCAATAGATGGCATTTTATAGATCAACACGTATCAAAAGACAAGAAACATTCTTAGCGACTCATCCAACGCTCAAATGGCCGGCTGGAACTTCACGATAAGAACTATTCCTCCATCCCCGGTATGAAAAAAATTGCTTTTTTGTCGTGATTATAATAAGTTGTTATAAGGGGTGCCGGACGCTACCCGTTTCTGACAGATGATGCTTTGAAACGGGATGGAGACACGGCTGAGATTATACCCTTTGAACCTGACCCGGGTAATGCCGGCGTAGGGAATGGCCGTCATGATAAAAATTGCTTAAGCCATGTCCTTTTCAGGTTAGGGGGTGTGGCTTTTTTTATTTGGGATCGCTTTGAATAAAAACATTGTCATTATAAGCGGCGGGCGTCTGGGGAATCCGGACTTTTTCACGAAATGTCTGACTCAGGTCGACAATCGCCTGCTGATCTGCTGTGACGGCGGCGCCCGCCACCTGGCGGCGTCCGGGCTTTTACCGGATGTGCTGGTGGGAGACATGGACTCCATTGAACCTTTGCAGCAGATGCAATACGAACGCCAGGGTGTGAAGATTATCCGGCATCCGGCCAACAAAGATTTTACCGATACGGCCCTGGCGCTCGAATACGCCCTTTCCCTGGAGCCTCTATCCATTCAGATCTGGGGGGCGCTGGGCGGAAGAATTGATCACGCCATGGCAAATATTCACCTGCTGATCACAGGAAAGTATTCGGGTGTAAAAACATGTCTGCTGGACGAATTTTGTGAAGTTTTTATCGCCCAGATGGATGTCCGTTTTGAAAACGCCGTCGGATGCGTTGTTTCCCTTCTGGCACTGAGTCCTCAAGTGGAGGGGATCACCCTGCACGGATTTGCCTACCCGCTGACCGATGGCGTTCTGACTCTTGGGGAATCACGCGGAATCAGCAATGTTGTTCTGAAGGACCCGGCCGGCATTCACGTGCGATCCGGTGATCTGCTTGTGATCCGGTACCGACAAAAAAACGTTTTTCCGGAGGCATATTAAATGGTGAGGCCGTTTAAAGTTCTGTGTATCGGCGGATCGGATTCAGGCGGAGGTGCGGGCATTCAGGCCGATTTGAAAGCGGTGAGTGCCTGCGGCTGCTATGCCATGACGGTGATTACGGCGCTTACGGCTCAAAACACGCGCGGCGTACAGAGTATTTTGCCTGTTCCGAAAAAGTTCATTGCAGCTCAGTTGGATTCCGTGTTGAGCGATATCGGTTCGGATGCGGTTAAAACCGGGATGCTCCTGACACCGGGCGCGGTTGATGCCGTTGCGAGAGCGGTTGTGCAGTACAGACTGAAAAATGTTGTTGTGGATCCGGTGATGACAGCCAAGGGCGGCCATGCAATGATGCACGAGGCGGCGCAAAGAGCGCTGGTCAGAAAGTTGCTGCCGCTCACATCAGTTGTTACGCCCAATATTCCGGAGGCGGAATCACTGGCAGGGATGAAAATCCGGTCGATTGCAGAAATGAAAAAAGCCGCAACCGTCATATTCGGGACGGGGACAAAGTATGTGGTGATCAAGGGGGGCCATCTGCCCGGCAGAAAAATTTCAGTCAGCACGGATTTTGTTTATGATGGACATCAATTTTATGAATATTCATCAGAATGGATCGAATCAAAAAACACACACGGTACCGGCTGCACGTTCGCTTCGGCACTGGCCGCCTGCCTTGCTCGCGGCATGAATGCGGCGGAAGCAGCCTGCCGGGCCAAGGTTCTGGTAAGCAGCGCGATTGAGCATTCTCTGCAATTGGGAAAGGGGCACGGGCCGGTGAACATTTTGAGAAAATTGTATTCGCAAGAATGGAGGAAATAATGACACAACTGGAAAAAGCCCGCAGCGGGATCCTTTCCGAAGAAATGGAAATCTGCGCGGCGCAAGAAGGTGTTGAGGCGGAATATATCCGGCAGGGTGTGGCGGACGGAACGATCGTGATTTGCCGCAATGTCAACCATCCGACTATCAAGCCGCTTGCCATCGGCAGGGGATTGCGAACAAAAGTCAACGCCAACATCGGCACGTCGAAAGACAACAATGATCCGGCTGCCGAACTTGAAAAGTTGCATGTCGCTTGTAAAGCAGGAGCTGACGCCGTGATGGATCTGTCCACCGGCGGGGACCTGGCCTCGATACGCAAAGCGGTGATGGAGCAATCAACCGTGGCAATCGGGACGGTACCGATTTACCAGGCCGCCGTAAAAATTCTCGGTGAGAAAAAAGCGATTTCAGACATGAAGTCGGACGACATGTTTGACGTCATCGAAGAAAACGGCCGCGACGGAGTTGATTTTATCACGGTCCATTGCGGTGTTAACCGTGAAAGTGTGGCCGCCGTGGAGAAGCAGGGAAGAGTTCTGGGGATTGTCAGCCGCGGTGGTTCCATGACCGCTAACTGGATGCGATGCAACAACCGGGAAAATCCGCTTTATGAAGAATATGACCGGCTGCTTGCCATTGCGCGGTGCTATGACATGGTTTTGAGTCTGGGTGACGGTCTGCGTCCGGGTGCTATTCACGATGCGACTGATCGTGGGCAAATCAGGGAACTGGTCATTTTAGGCGAGCTGGCCGCACGCGCCCGTGACGCGGGGGTCCAGGTGATGATTGAAGGTCCGGGCCATGTTCCGATTACCGAAGTGGAAGCCAATATCCGTCTTCAGAAGAAATTGTGTCAGGGAGCTCCTTTTTATGTTCTGGGGCCGTTGCCGACGGACATTGCACCCGGTTACGACCACATTACCTCCGCAATCGGCGGCGCCATTGCCGGAGCGGCCGGAGCGGATTTCCTCTGTTATGTGACTCCGGCTGAGCACTTGCGCCTGCCGACACTGTCTGATGTTCGGGACGGCGTCATCGCTGCGCGCATTGCCGCACATATCGCGGATATTGCCAAGGGAATCAAGGGGGCAGAAGAACGGGACCGTAAAATGTCCCAGTGCCGGAAGAATTTTGACTGGCAGGGCCAGGTTGATTTGTCCATTGATCCCGAGAGGACGGTTGCTCTTCTGGAAAAAAGCAAAAGTGCCCAGGAGGAAGGATGTACGATGTGCGGAGAATTCTGCGCGATCAAGCTGGGCAGGAAATAAATAAAAGCCTGGAATGGGAAAGAGAGATCAATGCGGACGGCGGACACCAGCGACAATGAAAAAATCCGTTCAGCCGGGGCGATCGTCAACCGGTTAAAAGAGTCGGGATTTGAGGCGTTTTTTGTGGGCGGCTGCGTGCGGGATTATTTGCGCGGTGTCATACCCGCCGATTATGATATTGTGACCTCCGCCCTGCCGGATCAGGTGATCCGTCTGTTTGAACGCACTGTTGCCGTCGGCGCCAGATTTGGCGTCGTGGTCGTGATTGACGGCGGTCATTCCTGTGAGGTGGCCACCTTCCGGAGCGATGACGCGTATGAAGACGGCAGGCGTCCATCCCGAGTTCACTTTTCGTCTGCCAGGGAGGATGTCTTCAGAAGGGATTTCACGATCAATGGCCTGCTGATGGATGCCGGCACGGGAGAGATTATTGATTACGTAGATGGCCGCTCCGATATTGCCAGGAAAATCATCCGGACCATCGGTGACCCGGCGGTCCGTTTCAGCGAAGATTATCTGAGAATGCTGCGGGCAATCCGTTTTGCGGCCAATCTTGGTTTTGTCCTCGATGATGCCACAAAAAAGGCGATTGTCGCACATGCTCTCAAAATCAAAGAAACCAGTGCGGAACGCGTTGGGGAGGAGTTGAATAAAATTCTCACGCGCGGCGGGGCTCGCCGGGGCCTGGAAATGATGGCCGAGACAGGGATCCTGAAACAGATCCTCCCGGAAGTGGACAGCATGCGGGGTGTTTCGCAGCCGCCCCGGTTTCATCCGGAAGGTGATGTCTGGGAGCATACCATGATCATGATGGAGAGGTTGTCGAACGAAACCGCACCGGATGCTGATCCGACGCTGGCGTGGGGTGTCCTTCTGCATGATGTGGGGAAGTCCGTAACGCGCTCGGAAGACGAAAACGGTGTTCATTTTTACGGTCACGTCAAACTGGGGGAAACTATCGCCGACAGTCTGATGCAGCGATTGCGTTTTTCACGGATACAGAGAGAAACCGTCCTGAACCTCATTCATCAGCACATGGTCTTCATGAATGTGAAAAAAATGCGGCAGGCGCGCCTGAAAAGGTTTCTCCGGATGAAAGATTTTCATCTGCACCTGCAGCTGCATCGATTGGATTGCCTGGCCAGCCACGGGATGCTGGACAATTATGAATTCTGCCTTGAAAAAATGCAGAGTCTGGAGCAGGACGACCTTCATCCTCCCCGCCTCCTGACGGGTGATGACCTCATGGCTATTGGATTTACTCCGGGGAAGCTGATCGGTGAGATTCTGCGTTTGCTGGAAGAAGAGCAACTGGAAAACCGAATCAGGGATAAAGAAGAGGCGTTGGCGTTTGTACGCGGCCACTGGACGACATCGCACTGAACGCTGAAAGAGGAAGTCGATCAACATGGGAAAAATGAAAAAAATTTATCTTGGAATGGCCATTCTGATGATGGTCGTTCTGTTTATGCAGGCCTGCGCCAGCCGCGGAAAACAGGTGCGGCCGACGACGCGTTTACCAAAACGCCAGCTGGCTGTAATGGGATACACCATTCAAGCCGGTGCGTTCGCGATTGTGGAAAATGCAGTGCGTCTGACCGAAAAGCTCAAAGATCAGAGTTTGGATGCAACATACTTTAAAGCGGGCGACGGTTTGTTTAAAGTCCGGTTTGGAAATTTTGCATCAAAAGAACAGGCCCGGCGACGCGCGCAAGCGCTGCAAAAGACTGGAGTGATCGAAGAATTTTATATTGTCCGGCCCGAAGAATACGCGGTTGCCAGGCGTAAACAATACGGTGATGAATATCTGCGGCAGTCACTGGTGAACAGTGCCCGGGATTTTATCGGAGTGCCTTACCTGTGGGGAGGGATCTCAGCCGAAACCGGATTTGACTGCAGCGGGCTGACGATGACGGTCTACCAGTTGAACGGGCTGGATCTGCCGCGGCATTCGGCAACGCAGTATGATGCCGGCGAACCTATCGACAGAAACGATTTGCAAAAAGGCGATCTGGTCTTTTTTAAAACACGGGGACGGGGGATTATCTCTCACGTGGGAATATATATAGGCAATGGCCGTTTCATTCATGCACCGTCAAGAGGAAAAAATATCCGTATCGATTCTCTGTCCGATGAATATTATGGTGCTCGTTATGTTGGATCAAGAAATTATCTTTGATGTTACAGATCTTTTGAAATCCTCACCAGCGTTGGATTACAGAGGTTGGTGGATGGAGATTGCAGAAAATAATGGCTGTAAAAATTTACGTGCCGGGTTTTGTTTCTGAAGAAATGTTTCTTCACCAAAATAAAAAATGAAAAAAAATGATTTTTTTTAACAGTTTTTGTTGACCGGAGAGAAAAAATAGAGTAAAATTAAAACCAAAGAAAGGTTACTGATTCCCAAAAAGAAAAAGTAAACTCAACCAAAGGAGGCTAAACCCAATGACAGCAACAGCGAAGAAAGTAGTAAAGAAGGCCGCGAAGCCCGCCGCAAAAAAACCAGCGGCAAAGAAGAAAGTCGTGAAGAAGGCTGCAAAGCCCGCCGCCAAGAAGGTCGCAAAGAAGGTCGTCAAGAAGACCGCCAAGAAAGTTGTCAAGAAGGCCGCCGCAAAAAAACCAGCGGCAAAAAAAGTTGTCAAGAAGGCAGCAGCCAAAAAGTAACATCAATCAGCAATGTGATTTAAAGAGCAGACGGACTGAAGTCGTCTGCTCTTTAAATTTTATTTCCAGCTCTTTTTTGTATTTTCTCCTCCGTCAGGTATCTCTTCCTCGGAATGCTTCATTGAGTCCGTATTTTCATCGAGAGACCCACTTGATGAAAATCCATCATTCGTTAATTCGCAGTGTTGCTTGACAAGCGTTCATTCCCCGTGCCTTGCTGCGAGGCGGTTGATGGCAACAGAGTGACATTAGCTGGCTTATTTTTGCCCTTTCATGTTTTGCCTTGTCTATTGACAGGAGGAAAAAACCATCATATAGAAAAACCGACTTTGAGAGAAAAGGCAGACCACAGACATGCTGGAATTAAAGAATCTTTATTTTACAGTACCCGACAGTGAAGAAAACAACGGCGGCTCGCGCAATATCATCGATGGAATCAACTTTGCTTTCGATGACGGCAAGTTTTATGCGATTACCGGTCCGAATGGCAGCGGCAAGACCTCTCTGGCGAAATTAATCATGGGAATCAATCCGGTTTCAGAAGGAAGCATTATCTATGACGGAGTGGATATTTCCGGTCTGACGATTACCGAACGTGCCAGGACGGGCATCGCATACAGTTTTCAGCAGCCGGCGCGTTTCAAAGGAATCACTTTTCGCGATCTGCTGATGATTGCCACCGGGATTGATGATGAAAATAAAATTCTGGATATTCTGAAAAGAGTGGGCATCTGTCCGCTGTCTTTTCTGGATAAAGAAGTAGACGCCAAACTCTCGGGTGGCGAAATCAAGAAAATAGAATTAGCAACGACCATCGCCGCCAATCCCAGGCTGGCCATT
This sequence comes from uncultured Smithella sp., assembly GCA_964640755.1. Lineage (GTDB taxonomy): Bacteria > Desulfobacterota > Syntrophia > Syntrophales > Smithellaceae > UBA8904. Next base: position 15,282 of record CAZXIP010000010.1, read on the forward strand.
TACGATGAACCCGACACGGGGATCGATTTATGGACGATCGGTCCGATGGTAAACCTGCTGAAGAAAGAACTTGCCGAAAGCAAGGCAACGACAATTGTGGTGAGCCACAACAGATCATTTTTAGAGGCGGCGGATGTTGTGATTATTATTAATTCAGGCAGGATTGTTTATTCAGGAAACCTGGAAGGCGCCATGCCGCTTCTGGAGGACTTGAGCGTCTGTACGTATCGGGACAGTTGTGAAGGAGACCGTGATGCTGGATGCTATCGATAAAACATTGTTGAAAACGGTTGCCGATCTGGAAGAACTGCCCAAAGGCGCCTATAATATTCGAAAGAACGGCAAGCTTCTCAGCCGTCATGTGTCGGCCAATATCAATATTGAAACCAACGCCGATGAAACAGGCATCATCGTCAAAATTAAGCCGGGAACAAAAAATGAATCTGTGCACATTCCTGTGATATTAAGCCAGGCAGGTCTTTATGATGTGGTTTATAACTCATTCATCATTGGAGACGAGGCCGAAGTTACAATTGTTGCAGGCTGCGGTATCCACTGCGGCACGTCCGATCCGGAAGGCCACGCGGGTATCCACGAATTCAAGGTCGGTAAAAACGCAAAAGTGACCTATGTTGAGAAACATTATGCATCAGGTGACGGCAAGGGCAGAAGGACGCTTAATCCGACAACAAAGGTATTTCTGGCCGAAGGCGCTCACGCAGAAATGGAATTGACCCAGATTGCCGGCGTGGATGAAGCCAACCGGGTCAATGAAGCGGTGCTGGGGCCGGACAGCCTGTTGCTGATCACGGAGAGGGTTCTGACCGACGGTGATCAGACGGCTGTGTCCACAAACAACATTGTTCTGAAAGGTGCGGGAAGCAGAGCAAACATGATATCGCGGTCGGTGATGAAGGGCAATTCCAGGCAGACGTTCTATGCCACCATGGATGCTCAGAATAAATGTTTCGGTCACATCGAATGCGATGCGATCATTATGGATAATGGCACCAATGAAACAATGCCGTCGCTGAAGGCCGGCCATCCCGATGCAGAACTGACTCATGAAGCTTCGATCGGTAAAATAGCGAATGACCAGCTCACCAAATTGATGAGTCTCGGCCTGACATACGATCAGGCAGTCAACCGGATCATTCAGGGGTTTCTGAAATAATCTGCAGAAACAATCACGATATAAACACTTTTCATTCAGACAGGGTCGTCTTGAAGGTAATTTGATAAATTACGCTTGAGGTTTATCTGTATTTTTGTCAAAATAAAACAGCGAAATGAAGCGGATGTAATGTTTGGCGAGAATTTCAAAATATTACATGGAACAAAAATAAAAAGTAAAGGAGATGGACATGTCAAAAACAGAAGACGCATTAAAAGAAGCCTTTGCCGGTGAGTCACAGGCTAACCGTAAGTATCTGGCATTTGCCGCGAAAGCGGACGCGGAGGGATTCCCCCAGGCTGCCAGACTCTTTCGTGCCGCGGCGGAAGCCGAAACGGTCCATGCACACGCACATTTAAGGGCCATGAAGGGCATTCGATCAACCAGGGAGAATCTGCAGGAAGCGGTAGCCGGTGAAACGCATGAGTTTAAAAGCATGTACCCCGGCATGATCGAAAGCGCCAAAGCGGAAGGGCATAAGGAGGCGGAACGTTCATTTCATTTTGCCAATGAGGTGGAAAAAATTCATGCCGGGCTTTATCAGCAGATGCTCGATTCCCTGGATACCGCAAAAGACTCTTACAGTTACTATGTCTGCCCCGTCTGTGGTTACACCGTGGAAAAAGAAGCTCCGGATACCTGCCCCGTCTGTGGAGCAAAGGGAAAAATGTTCAAAAAAGTCGATTGATGACAATCCGGTAAACTGCTCTTTCGGCAGTCCGCCGGTTAAAAAACGGATCTGCCGGAGGAACATTCAGGGCGGTTATTCAGGTCGGGGTGTCCAGACGGTTTCTTTTACATTTAACAGACACACAATTACGTTTGAATAGGGCGGAGAAATGAAAGAAGTTCTCGCAGCCACCGGCGGCATTATCCTTTTTCTGATCGGCATGATCCAGCTGTCATCCGCCGTCCGGGAAATGATGAATGCCAGAATAAAAGAACTGGCCAGATATGCCGTGGAAAAACCCTTCTACGGGTTAATCACCGGCGTTGTTTCCGCTATATTGTTTCAGAGTTCTTCGGCCTCCATTGCGCTTACCATTGGTCTGGTCAGTGCCGGATTAATCAGCTTTTACAGCTCTCTTGCCATCGTGCTGGGCGCAGATATCGGCACCACCCTGACAGTACAGTTTGTCATCTGGCGGTTTACGGAATTTTCTCCCTTTATTATTTCCGTTGGAGGTCTCTTATGGATCACCCGCCGGGGCAACTGGAGCACGGCAGGTGAGATGATTTTTTATTTCGGTCTGATTTTCCTGGGCCTGGATATTGTCGGCCAGGCAGCGGGGCCTCTCAAACAATCACCCACCTTTATTCACTATTTCACGCAGACCGCAAATCCGCTTTACGGGTTAGGGGTGGGCGTGGTTGCTACGGCCATTGTGCAGGCTTCTGCCATTCCCATTGCTATTCTGGCCGTATTAGCGCAGCAGGACCTGGTTGTGCTTGAAAATGCCGTGCCCATTGTTCTGGGCGCCAATATTGGTACGACGGTAACGGCGCTTCTGGCCGGAACGGTCGCGAATGTGAGCGGCAAAAGGACAGCGCTCTCTCATTTGATTTTCAAATGTTTGGGTGTTTTGATTTGCCTTGTGTTTTTGCCGTTTTTTATTGATTTTCTGAAGGAGCTATCCACCAGCGTTGCCCAGCAGATTGCCTGGTCGCATTTTATGCTGAACCTCGTGATCGTCGTCTTGTTTATTTTTTTTCTGCGGCCTTTTGCCGCTCTGATGAAGAAAATTATGCCCGGTGAAGACGATCCTCTGCCTGTCTGGCCGGAATATATCAACCGTAAAGACCTTATTGATCCGGTTAAATCTCTGGATCACGTATTCAAGGAGTTGCAGCGGCAGATAAAACTTACGCAGATTATGCTTTTCAGGACCATCAATCTCATGTCCTGTTACATGGAGGGCAGGGCCAGGGATATTGCTTATGTTGAAATGGTTGTGAATAATTTGCGCGAACAGATCGTCAGATTTCTCTGGAAGGTATCAGGTCGCCCGTTGTCAGCAGAGCTTTCCAGAAAAGTTTTTGCCTACACGGCAATGGCCGGAGACATTAAAAGCATCGGCAATCACATTCAGTCAATCAGCACTCTTACTGCACAACAGGCGTTGAGCAGGATAAAATTCAGCGGCCGTGGAGAAAAAGAGTTCGAGGAAATTCTTGAACTGGTCAAGGGCAACCTTATGGATGCATCGGCAATGATGGAGATTTTCGATACGGAAAAAGTGAAGGACGTTATCCGACGTGAAGAAGAGATCGATGTAAAGGTCGGGGAAGCACTGGATAATCACCTGAGAAGGTTTCATTCACGCGAATGCAGCCCGGAAGCAGGTCCCATCTTTGTTGAAATGCTGGGCCATCTGGAACGCATTTCCGATCTGTGCAACAATATAGCGGAGTATGTCTGGGATATTCAGTAGCAGAGCACATGCAAGAAAAACGTATTGCCTGAATCGACAATGTCCTCTATAATGTCAGACAAATATGATCATCCGCCAAAGGGGGTATTCATGGACAAAAGAATAAACGCATTGACGTTTGCTCTGGAAAACGAACAAAAAGAACGCGAATTTTACCTGGCACATGCCCGGAAAACCAGGAATATGGCGGGCAAGAACATGTTCAAGCAGATTGCCGATGAGGAGAAGGAGCATTATGAGATGCTCAAAAAGCTCCATGATAAATGGCAGGATCAGAAGAAATGGCCTGCGACTGTTCCTCTGAAAGTAAAAAAATCTCTGGCCGGGACGGTATTAAAATCCATGTCTGCAAAAAAATCAGCCCGGATTACCGGCACGGAAGATGAGCTCAAGGCAGTCCGCACGGCGATTGATTTTGAGGCGCGCGGAGTCGCTTTATATACCAAGCTGGGAAAACAATGTAAAGACCCGAAAGAGATAGCGTTTTTCGAGATGCTGGCCGGAGTTGAGCGCGAGCACCTTCTGTCGCTGAAAGATACTGAAGAATTTCTGGTCGATCCGGCCACCTGGTATCAGCACGTGGAAAGATCCGGTTTGGACGGTGCATAGGTGAAGCTGCCGGTTTTGCGGATCATCATGGCTTGATCTATGTCCGGCAGGGCCGGTGTGATTCACCGGGGAGGAAGAGGCATGTGGAAAATATCCAAAGGCTATCCGGAGTTCATGGACGTTTCCTCTTCCAGTCGGCAGGAAAGGTCTGTCCAGAGGGCATAGGCTGCCGCCAGTTCGTCTTCAACGGTTTTGAACTCGATGGTGAGTTCTTTGATTTTCACAGAATCCCTGTGGGTTTGTGGATCGCACAGGGATTTTTCAAGGGCTCTTTTCCCGGTTTCCAGTTGCGCAATTTTTTCTTCAACCGCCGCCAGTTCTTTTTTCAGGTTGTTTTTGATTTTTGACAGCCGGTTGCGTTCCTCCGCCTCCATTCGTCTTTTATCTTTCAGCGAAATTGTTTTGCCTGTGATATCCTCTTTACGCGGATCTTTCTGTTCGTTCTCCGCTGTCATCTGAGAACGCTTTTCAATGAAGTAGGAATAATTGCCGGGATAATCAAAGATTCTACCGTCTTTGAGCTCAAAAACTTTATTGACCAGTTGATCCAGAAAGTAGCGGTCATGGGAAACAATGGCGACTGTGCCGGAATAATGTATCAGCGCGTTCTGGAAAATATCTTTGGTCTTGATGTCGAGATGGTTGGTGGGCTCGTCCAGAATCAGAAAGTTGGTGTCTAGAAGCATGATTTTTAAAAGTGCCAGCCGTGATTTTTCGCCGCCCGACAGGATGCCGACCGATTTAAAAATGTCATCGCCGGAGAAAAGAAACGCCCCCAGGAGATTTCGTCTGACCTGATCGTCTGCGGATGACGGCACGGAGCTGACTTCTTCCCAGATCGTGTTTGCATAGGTGAGGTTTTGCGAGCTCTCCTGTGAGAAAAAAGCCATGTTGACATGATCGCCGTATTGCACAGTGCCGTGGGCGGGCTTTTCGGAAAGGCTCAAAAGCCTGGAAAGCGTGGATTTTCCGGACCCGTTCACGCCGACAAAAGCAACTTTGTCGCCTCGGAAAAGTGAAAATTTCAATCCGGAAAAAACCGTCAGATCACCGTAGGAATGCCCCAGATTGGAAACCTTGACCATTTCCTTGACACTTTTTTTGCCTTCCGGAAATCTCATAGCGACGCTTTTGGCGCTGCCATCCAGCTTTATTTCTTTAAATTTATCGAGCATCTTAATGCGGCTCTGCACTTGGGCGGCTTTCGATGCCTTATAACGGAACCGCTCCACGAACTCTTCGATTTTTTTAATCTGCGCTTTCTGCAATTCCATTTCTTTTTTCAGTGCTTCCATTCGCCGTTCTTTTTCGGCCAGGTAATAGGTATAGTTGCCCTTGTAAATGTGGATGCGGCGATTGGCCAGCTCGGCGATTTGCGTGGCGATCTTGTCCAGAAAAAAATGATCATGAGATACAACCAGAATGGTTCCTGGATAATCCTTGAGGTAGCTTTCCAGCCACTCCATGCTTTCCGTGTCCAGGTGGTTGGTGGGTTCATCCAGCAGCATGATGTCGGGGCGGGCAAGCAAAATGGAGGTCAGCAGAATCCGCATTTTCCACCCGCCGGAAAATGAATCGCAGGTTTTAATAAAATCGTTTTCGCAAAAACCGAATCCCTTGAGGATCTGTTTGGCCCGCGCTTCAAAAGCATAGCCGTCTCGGGCGGAAAATTCGGCTGTGGCATCCGCATAGCGGCGGGTGAGTTCACTGTAGGCGTGCGTGTTGGGTTTGGTCTGTGAAATTTGCTCTTCAAGGGAGCGGATGTCATCTTCCAGCCGGGCAATGCCGCTTTTTTGGCGAAGATACTCAATCAGGCCGGTTGCTTCCAGTTCAACCAGGTCCTGCGGAAGATAGCCGATCTTTTTCTGCTTCCGGTCGGGAATGTCAATGAAGCCTGAATCGGGATGTACCTGGTCAAGTATGGCGCGAAAGAGCGTTGTTTTGCCTGTACCGTTATCTCCCACCAGACCGATGCGGCTTTTCGGATGAATCGTCCAGTTGATCTGATCAAATAACTGTTTGTCCAAAAAAGACAGGCTGATATTGCGAAAATATATCACGGGCAGCTCCTGTTCCAAAACCTGCGGGACTATAGGAAAATTGAATATCGATGTCAATGGATTAATGCCGGGGAAAAAGAGGGGGATTGTCATTGCGTGAGGTCATGAGTATGTTACAAAACAGTCCGGCAGGGAATTGATCAGACTTTTTATTTGCATCGGGGAATAATTCAGGATAAGTTATCAAAAATATTTACAGGATAAAATGACCCCCCCC
>CAZXIP010000011.1:0-1779 GCA_964640755.1 uncultured Smithella sp.
TCTTCGATGAAATCGGCAATCGCTTTAGCATCATTGATGTCAAGGCAGGGAACATCCACGGCAAGCTTAACATCGGAGGCAACCGCAATCAGGCCGTCTTCTTTCTTGCTGATCAGCTCCCGCTTGAGTTCGGAACGAAACACTTCAATTTTCGGATAGTCATTCACTTTGAAACCCTCAGTGAGAATGATATCCGCTTCGCGAATATAGTTGTCACGAATTTCCGCAAAGGTCTGATCACGGTCCACATCCTGAATGATCGCGATCTGATGCGGTGAAGAAACGACTGTTGTATGCGCACCGGCCTGCTTATGGCGGTAACTGTCCTTGCCTTCATGGTCAATATTAAAACCGTGCCGGTTGTGTTTGATCGTGGCGACGCGATAGCCCCGGCCGACGAGGTCGGCAATAATTTTTTCCAGAAGGGTTGTCTTGCCGGAGTTGGATTTGCCGACAATGGATATGATGGGTATGGTCATTATTTCCCTGCTTTCTTCTGTCACTTGTAAATAAATAACACATAATTCCGTGCCTGCCAATTTATGATTTACAGGTTTATAGATTGCTTGACTTCCCTGACGGATATGATATAGAACGATCGTTCTAATGCGAGCAATTGCGTAATTGCATTCCAAAAAGGGTTGAATGCGATTGAAATTGTTTGACACACCACAAAAAAGAGGATAGGGTTTCAAAACCTAACTCATTGATAATAAATAACATTATAAAGGATCCTTGTGAAATCCGCGCAAAAAGACCAAGTCATTCAAGTTCTGGCAACAGGTTTTGGCGCCGGCCTGTCACCGGTTGCGCCGGGCACGGCGGGCACGTTAGTCGGCCTTGTGATTTGTCTTTTCAGTTACCCGCTGGCCTGGCCTTTGCGGCTTCTTTATGTGGTTGCTATATCGGCCATCTCCGTTTATGTTGCCGGGCAGGCGGAAAAGTTTTACGGAAAAACGGATGATCAACGGATTGTCATTGATGAAATCGCCGGCCTTCAGGTCACAATGCTGCCAGTGGCCATTACCGGCTTGCATCTTCTGCTGGCGTTTGTTGTTTTCCGGATTTTTGATATCTGGAAGCCCTTTCCGCTGAACCGTTTTCAAAAGTTTCCCGGGGGATGGGGCGTGGTGGCCGATGATCTCGGCGCCGGTGTTTACGGCGGATTGGTATTGTTCTTATTAACATTAACAGGTGTTTTATGAAAATTGGAATATTAACCATCGGCAACGAATTAATGAGCGGACGCACTGCCGATACAAATTCATCGTTTATTGCCCGGGAGATCAGTCTGCAGGGCTGGCAGGTTGAGATCATGATGTCGGTGGGCGACGACTTTGCAGCCATTAAAAGCCGCCTGCATTACCTGCTGTCCCTTACCGACGCGGTGATCTGCACCGGCGGTCTTGGCCCGACCGCTGACGATATTACCACGGCCGCAATTGCCCGGGCTTTTGATCTGCCTTTGTTCACGGATGAGGCCGTTTTGCAGGGCATCAAGGACAGATTTGCCAAATACCATTTTCAATGGATAGAGAACAATGCCAAACAGGCCGTTTTCCCGCAAGGCTCAGAAGTCATCATTAATCCGATTGGTACGGCACCGGGATTTGCTTTGCAGGTAAGCGGCAAACTGGTTTTTGTTATTCCCGGCGTTCCCTCCGAAACGCAGCGAATGCTTCCTGAAGGCGTCATTCCGATATTGCGCCGGCATTTTCCGCAAACCGCCGGACACACGCTCAAACAGACCATTAAAACATTCGGGCTGGGGGAAGGAGC
>CAZXIP010000011.1:1879-3856 GCA_964640755.1 uncultured Smithella sp.
TGCCGAAAAAAATATCCGCGCCTTTCTGGCCATTTTGCCTCCGGAAGATATTTTACGGGCAATGTCAAGCCTGCAGGAAAAACTCAAACGCGAAGTAAGCGGCAAAATAAGCTGGACAAGGCCGGAGGGTCGGCACCTCACATTGAAGTTCTTTGGCGACGTTTCGATGGAGGACGTGGATAAGATTTCCGCCGCTGTGCAAAATCGGGTGGCTTCGGGATTGTCCCTGAATCTGAAGGTGGAAAAACTGGGCGTGTTTCCGGATGCCCGCAAACCCCGGATTTTGTGGTGCGGCATGGCAGGCGATGTGACAAAGCTCTCTGTCCTCCAGAAACAGCTGGACACCAATTTTGATGCTCTCGGGTTTCCAAAAGACGACCGGCCTTTTCGGGCGCATTTAACACTGGCCCGGATCAAAGATCCACACGGAGTATCGGGAATCGGCGAAGCCCTGGCCAAACACGGTGCATTTGCCGCCGGGGAATTTATCTGCCGGGAGCTGGTCCTGTTTCAGAGCCGCCTGACGCCCCAGGGGGCAATTTATACAAAGCTGGCGGCCTTTCCGACAACAAAGGGAACGCAGGGCACCAGCGAGACATGATGAAAAGCATCCCGGGACAACGTCCCGGAAATTGAACATGACACAGGAATAGTAGCTTTATAAAATAATTAACGGGTGAAGGAGGTCATCTTAATATGTGTGCAGATATGGACAGATCAAAAGCCGTGGATTTGGCAATCACGCAGATTGAACGGCAGTTCGGCAAGGGATCCATCATGAAACTGGGCAGCCATGATCGTGTGGCGGACGTACCGGCCATTTCCACCGGCTCGCTGAGCCTCGACATCGCGCTGGGAACGTTCGGCGTTCCGCGCGGCCGGGTGGTGGAGATTTACGGACCGGAATCCGGGGGGAAAACAACGCTGGCACTGCACATCGTCGCCGAGGCGCAAAAGAAAAACGGCATCGCGGCTTACATTGACGCAGAGCATGCCCTGGATATGACGTACGCAAAAAGAATCGGCGTCAACACCGACGAACTCCTGATCTCCCAACCGGACACCGGTGAACAGGCCCTTGAAATCGCCGAAACCCTGGTGCGCAGCGGGGCGCTCGACGTGCTGGTCGTTGATTCCGTTGCGGCGCTGGTTCCCAAGGCGGAGCTTGAAGGGGAAATGGGCGATGCCCAGATGGGCCTGCAGGCGCGCCTCATGTCACAGGCATTGCGCAAACTCACCGGCAGCATCAGCAAATCCAAGACGACCGTTATTTTCATCAATCAACTGCGCATGAAAATCGGCGTTTTTTTCGGCAATCCCGAAACTACGACCGGCGGCAACGCGCTGAAATTCTACTCATCCCAGCGCCTTGATATCCGCAAGATGACTTCCATTAAAAACGGCCAGGATGTCATCGGCTTCCGAACCAGGGTGAAAGTTGTAAAAAACAAGCTGGCCGCTCCTTTTCGGGAAGCGGAATTTGATATTATTTTTGGCGAAGGCATCTCGCGTGAAGGCGATGTGCTGGACCTGGCGGCGGAAAACGGCATTGTTGAAAAAAGCGGAGCCTGGTATTCCTACAAGGGCGACCGGCTGGGCCAGGGACGCGACAATTCGCGGGTTTTCCTTAAAGATAATCCGGATGTACTTGCAGCTGTAGAGAAAGATGTCCGGGAAAAGCTGGGAATCGTGGAAAAAGAGCAGGAAGCATAGTGTGAAATCTCTAGACCTCGCGGCAGCCAAGCAAAAAGCGTATCGTCTTTTATCGATGCGGCCGCATTCGGAAAAAGAACTGGAAAAAAAGCTGCGGGAGAAGGGATTTCCCGCAGCTGTCGTAAAAGAAGCGCTGGAAAAACTCCTCGATTTGAAGTATCTCAATGACGCGTCTTTTGCCATGCAGTGGGCGCGAAATCTCGCAGCAAACAAACTGTGGGGCAATCGAAAAATCATCGCCAGCCTGCAGGAAAAAGGCGTACC
>CAZXIP010000011.1:3956-21610 GCA_964640755.1 uncultured Smithella sp.
ACAAACTGTGGGGCAATCGAAAAATCATCGCCAGCCTGCAGGAAAAAGGCGTACCGGCCCGATTGATCAACGATGCCGTGGCTTCAGCACGGCAGGAAATGACGGAAGAAAACGCCATTGCCATTTTGATTAAAAAACGGGCGGCCGGCAAGAATACGGCGGTGAATAACGTCAAGGAAAAACAGAGAATATTTCAAAGCCTGATGGGACGCGGATTCCCTCCGGGCTTGATCTTAAATCAACTGGGAAAGGCAGCGGAGGAAAATACGGATGGTTAAAACGGGCGACGCGGTACGGGAAAGTTTTATTAAATTTTTTGAAGGCAAGGGACACACGCGGGTACCAAGTTCAGCGCTGATTCCCAAGGATGACCCCACGCTCCTTTTCACCAACGCGGGAATGGTGCAGTTTAAAAACGCATTTCTCGGCCTGGAGAACCGGGGTTATACGCGGGCCGTATCCTGTCAGAAATGCGCGCGCGCCGGCGGCAAGCACAACGACCTGGAAAACGTCGGAGTTACCGCACGCCATCACACCTTTTTCGAAATGCTGGGCAATTTTTCCTTCGGCGACTATTTCAAGGAAGATGCGATTTCGTGGGCGTGGGAATATCTCATTGACGTGGTCAAACTGCCCAAAGATAAACTATGGGTGACGATTTTTGAAAATGACGACGAGGCTTTTGAAATATGGCATGAAAAAATGAAAGTACCCAGCGAACGCATCGTCCGCATGGGAGAAAAAAGCAATTTCTGGATGATGGGGGAAACCGGCCCCTGCGGCCCCTGCTCCGAAATCCTCTATGACCAGGGTGAAGGCACCGGTTGCGGCCGTCCCGAATGCGATGTTTATTGCGACTGCGACCGCCACCTGGAAATCTGGAATAATGTATTTACACAGTACGACCGCGATGAAACCAGCAGGCTGACTCCGCTGGCCAAGCCCAGCATCGATACCGGCATGGGACTGGAGCGCCTAACCGCCGTCATCCAGGGCGTCAAAAGCAACTACGACACCGACCTGTTTGCGCCGATCATCCGTTTTGTCGAAAAAACATCCGGTAAATTCTACGGCAAAAATGCTGATCATGATATCTCTATCCGAGTCATTGCGGATCACAGCCGTGCAGTCACGTTTTTGATCGGCGACGGGATTATGCCATCAAACGAAGGCCGCGGCTATGTGCTGCGCCGAATCCTGCGCCGCGCCGCCCGCCACGGTAAAATGCTCGGCATCAACAAACCGTTTTTGAATGAGGCGGCGATGGTCGTCATCGACATGATGAAATACACCTATCCGGATCTGGCCGACAAGGCCTCTTACATTACCAAAGTCATCCTTAACGAAGAGCAGCGTTTCATGGAAACGCTGGACGCGGGGCTGCGCATTTTGCAGGAAGAAACGGAGTTGCTCAAACAGGCAGGCAAATCGGTTTTGCCGGGTTCACTGATTTTCAAGCTCTATGACACTTTTGGCTTTCCGACCGATTTGACGGCGGACATTGTCAAGCGTGACGGCTTTACACTGGATAATGAAGGCTTTGAGGCCGAAATGGAGCTGCAGCGCGAACGGGCGCGCGGTGCCTGGAAAGGCAGTGGCGAAGAGGCCGTAGCCGAATGCTACCTGAAAGTTTCAAGCTCGGGAATCCTTAGCGAGTTCTGCGGTTACGAAGGCGTGACCCGGGACAAGGCAAAAGTGACTGCCATCCTCGTGGATGGGAAGCCCGTCGGCATTGCACGCATGGGGCAGCAGGCCGAAATCGTCCTGGATTCCACACCTTTTTACGGCGAATCCGGTGGGCAGGCGGGAGACACGGGATACCTGGAAGGAACTGATTACAATTTCACCGTTTTGGACACAAAAAAGCCGGTCGAGAACTTCATCGTCCACAAGGGCGTGGTGAAAAGCGGCGAAATCAAAATCGGCGCAACTGCAAATTTAACGGTTGATCCGGAAAGACGAAAAGCCATTGCTGCCAATCACTCCGGCACACACATTCTTCAGGCAGCGCTCAAAGCCATACTGGGTGATCATATCAAGCAGTCCGGGTCGCTGGTCAACGCTGAGCGTCTGCGTTTTGACTTCACCCACTTTTCCAAAATCAGCGACGAAGAGCTTCGACGCGTGGAAACCATTGCCAACGACATGATCCGCAAAAACCTGCCGGTTCAGACCGAAGTCTGCTCGCTGGAAGACGCTCTCAAGACAGGCGCCACGGCCGTTTTTGACGAAAAATACGGCTCGACCGTGCGCATTGTGAAGATGGGCGAAATGAGCATGGAACTTTGCGGCGGAACGCATGTGGAGCGAACAGGAGACATCGGACTTTTGAAGATCGTTCATGAATCGGCCATTGCCGCAGGAGTGCGCAGACTTGAAGCCGTCACGGGTCGGGAAGCCGTTTTGCACATTCAAAAAGCCGAAGAGGAATTAAAGCAGACGGCAGGCCTGTTCAAGGCCGGTCACTTCGAAGTATATGACCGGGCCGAAAAACTGCTCAAGAACGTGAAGGAACTCGAAAAAGAAATTGAAAGCCTGAAAGGCAAGCTCGCCGCGAAGGATTCCGGAGACCTGTTGAGCCGTGCAAGGGAAATCGCGGGTGTGAAAGTGCTGGCGGAGGAAGTGAACATTTCCGACGCTAAGACCCTGCGCGACTTCGGTGACAAGCTGCGCGACAAAATGGCGACAGGTATCATTCTTCTGGGCAGCAGGACAAGTGACAAAGCCATGCTCCTGTGCATGGTCACGAAGGACCTGGCCGGTAAATACCACGCCGGAAACATTATCAAGGAACTTGCCCCGATCGTCGGCGGCAAAGGCGGCGGCCGCCCCGACATGGCCCAGGCCGGCGGAACCGGGCCGGAAAATCTAAATCAAGTTTTTCCGGCGCTGGAAAAGCTTCTGACCCGTTGAGATATTTGTCAAACTGTGACTGACATCATCGCAATGAAAAAGCGGCGCATTCTGATGCCACGCATCTCTCGAAGCGGCGTATGGCCTGTCATGAATCATTATTTCTGCTTTCAAATATCCCAAATGATGCTATGATTACATGCAAATCAGGCATAATCGTGTTTACACTCATGGACCCTTGAACGACAGGATGGTCTTCAAAGAATCCGCGTATCCATAAAAGTAACGTTTGAGTAAGAACGTTGGAGAGTTCAATTCATAAAACGGGAGGGAGATGTCATGGCATCCAATGAAAACCGAAATCTTGTTTTAGCGGCAATCATTCTTGGAATTTCTTTAATCGCAGGACTCACTCTCGGTGGATACTTTGTCGGGAAAGGTGTTACCCGTTTCAAGTCGGATGCCCGCACCGTCACAGTCAAAGGCCTGGTGGAAAAAGAGGTTAAGGCAGACCAGGCAATCTGGATGTTGAATTTCAGGAGAGCCGGTGAAGACATCATGGACACTCACACAAAAATCACCTTTGACCGTGACACCACCGTTGCCTTCCTCAGAAAGCAGGGCTTCAAGGATAAGGAAATAAGCCGGCAGCCGACACGGACAATCGATAAACTTGCCCGCGAATACAGCCAGAACCAGGCCGGTGACCGATTTCGGTATGTTGTGACCAGTTCTGTGAAGGTAGAAACCAAAAATATCGACCTCGTGACCAAAGCGCTGGGAGCCACCGAGGAATTGCTCAAATCAGGCGTGCTCCTTGATGGACAGCAGGGAGAAGGTATGGCCAACCCTCGATACGTCGTCACAACGTTTAACGACCTGCGCCCGCAGCTCCTTGCCGAAGCCACAAAAAATGCCCGCCTCACTGCTTCGCAGTTTGCTTCCGATTCCGGCACCACGGTCGGAAAAATTTCTTCTGCAAACCAGGGCATGATTCAGATATTCGGCAGCGACGGCAATGATGAATCGGCTCCGTACAGCCCTACAAGTACTCCATTAAAAAAGATAAGGGTTGTCAGCACCTTTGCGTTTGAGCTCAGATAAGTTTTTAAAGTGTTTTTCACCCGGCCGGCCCATTTGGCCTTTTGATTGCAGCGTTGGCTGAATTTATCGGTAAAAATGATCATTCCCATAAAAGGAGGAAATCATGAAAAAGATAAAAGCGGCGGTGTTCAGCATTATGCTGGCGGTTGTTTTAAGCGGCTCTTCAGTCTTTTCTCAAGACGATATTCCCCTGGTTCCTCTCGTGAAACCGATCAACCCGAAACTCATCAAGATCAGCGGGACTTGGAATTATAACGCAACAATGCCAACGGTTCAGGGGATGTGCCCACCAGGCGGCCCAGCATCCGGCACATTGACAATCAGCAAGGGCAGCGGAGTTCGTCCCTACATTCTTGTTTTTCAGTCAGGCAGAGTGTGCAACCCGGCATCTCTCTGTACCTTCAACGGCACATTATCGGGAAATGAACTTGTCTTTGTCAATGAAGCCAAGGTCGATGATGAAGGCGGAGAAGTGTCGAATGCATTTAGGTTAACCGTGTTAACCAATGAACTTGCCAACGGGAATGCAAGTTCACGGTATGTACATCCCGACGGCATGGAGTGCCAATGGAGCTATGGAATTACTTTGAGGAGAAAATCCGAAAAATAATACCCCTTACAGGAAAATCGTCATTCAGGATGCCGGCAGAACCGGCATCCTTGTCTTAAAACTGGCAGTTTCAGATAGCTTAATACTTAAAATCACAGCGGTTTCTCACTTAATCAGCAGATTCACGGCATTTTCATTGCATTATTTAAAAGGTTTATTTATATTGCGCCACAGGAAAAATAATGGGTATTATTATTCCGAAGCAGTTTTAACGACGAAGGATCTGTTTTGAAGTTTTATAAGCCTAATCCCGTTCATCGGTTAAATGATGAACAATGAACAACCCAAACGGTTTTTGAATACGGCAAGTCTCAAAATAACCTGAACGGGAATCACAATTCGTCAAAGGAGTAACTGTGGAACATTCTGCGGAGCAAAACGTGTGGAGCCTATATTTCAAATTCTAACCCCGATAAAATCCTAACAAACAATTTGAGCGAGACCATGGAAAGAAAAAAACGCGAATCCAACAAATCACCAGAACGTATTCTTCATGAAACGACCTCTCAAAAGCCCAGTTTCCATATCAATAAGGCATTGAACACGCTGAATGACGCGGCGAAAAAACTCGAATCCAGAATGAAACAGGCTGAGTTCTCGTCTGAGAAAGATGGCAAGCCGGTCGTTGCGAAAAGAGATATCACGATAGACGATTTAAGCGAAGCCATGGAAAGGCAAAAACGGGAGCCTGACAAGACACCTGCTCAAATCCTTCGTGAAATGGGCATCATCCAGGCCAATTCCTACATGAATATCAGCAAAGCATTAAGCAGCCTCAATAATGTAACAAAGAAGCTGGAATCCAAAATTCATGAGGCGGAGTCCTCGTCCAATAAAATCGGTCAGATTCTCTTGTCAAAAGGAATCATATCGGAATCTGATTTGAAAGTAGCCATGGACATGAAAAAACGCGCACCCGACAAATATCTTGGGCAAATACTCTGTGAAATCGGTCTTCCCCAGTCCAAAATCATGCAAGGTCTTTACTACAGCAACAAGAGAAAAAAACTTGGAGAAATTTTCGTTGAACTGAATATCTTAACCCGGGAGCAGTTAAATGACGTTCTCGATCAACAGAAGCAACAAAAATACTTCGGCGTTCACAAAAACCTGGGGACCCTCCTGGCCAAAAGCAAGATGATCAGCGAGAAAGATTATGTCCATGCCCTGTCTGCTCACTTCAGCATGCCCATTGTTTCTTTAAAAGGTTACACCGTATCCCGCACCCTGCAAAAAGCCATAGGTGAGCAATATGCATTGAAAAATCGGATCGTCGTTTTAAACAACAGCGCCAGGAAAGTAACCGTGGCGATCGCGGACCCCCATTTATCCGTCTTTGAATATCTTGAAAAAGCAACACCTAAAGAAAAACATATCGTCTTTTGCATTGCAAAATCGTCGGAAATAGAAAAGTGTCTTGATAATGTATATGATTATTACAGATATGTGCGTTATTGACGTTGCAGATCTGCATTATCTTACAATCCTTTCTTGCCGGTTGCAGCGGCCATTCGAACTGCAAACACAGATTTGAATTCCAAAAGCAAGATACAATTGTTTTGACAATCAATGTCCTTCCCTTTATGCTCACCCATCAGACAGCAGGGGAATTGCCATCATGATGCGGTTAAAAGGATTTCTCGTTAAATTTATTTACTTAGTGCCTGCCTTCATTTTCCTCGCAATATATACAGAATCTGCTGTTTATTCCGATACTCACCGCACAGTGAAAGGAACGGTCACCCGGGTGTATGATGGCGACACAATTCAATTAACAACACCGAATCAAACCCTCCTCAAGGTTAGACTGTACGGCATTGATGCGCCCGAAACGCCCAAGACCGATTACCAGACAGGTGGAAAGAATATCCCCGGACAATCCCATGGAAAAGAATCAGCCAGAGCTCTTAAAACTAAAATCCTCGGCAGCAAGGTGCTGCTAGACATTATTGAAGTTGACCAATACAGACGGATGGTTGGAGTTATCCGGCTGGAAAACAGAAATATCAACCTGGAAATGCTCAGGGAAGGATACGCGGACTGTTACATCGAATATCTTCGATATCCTTACCGCAAACCGTTTCTTGATGCCTGCAGGGGAGCAAAATCAGCAAAGAGAGGAATATGGTCGCTGCCTGAATACGAGCGGCCACGCGAATTCCGCAGGCGTTTTAAGGTGCAGGGAGTGGATTAGTTTGACCGTAACGCCAGGTATGTGATAATAAAAGCATGTCAAAGAAACACTTCTGCCCCGGGACAGGCAAGGCGTTCATTTATATTAACCTTTTAAAAACATAAAGGAGCTTTATCATGGGAATCTTATCATGGATCGCGATGGGGTTAATCGTGGGCATTCTTGCAAAATTGATCATGCCGGGCAAAGATCCGGGAGGAATCATCATTACCATCCTGATCGGCATCGCCGGTGCTTTCCTGGGAGGGTATGTCGGATCTTTTCTGGGAATCGGGACCGTAACCGGATTCAATCTGGTAAGCTTACTGCTTGCCATTGGAGGAGCTCTTCTTCTGCTGATTCTGTATCGCCTGATCAAGCGGTGAAATAAACAGTCTCTTGAAGAATTCCAAGGAGGTTTATTTTGACAACAAATGAAATCATGGATTTTCTTCTTCTTTGTGTCATTATCAATTATGTATTCCTGTTAATCTGGGCAGGTGCATTTATCTTTGCCCACGGCTGGATGTACAGATTGCACAGCCGCTGGTTCAAAATCCCTGTTGAGACATTCGATGCCATTCACTATGCGGGTCTGGCCATTTATAAAATCAGTGTCATCATGTTTAACCTTGTGCCGCTGATTGCGCTCTGGATTGTTTTCTAAAGGATGGGTTATTTTAGTGCTGATGCCTGCGTTTCCGGTCATCCCTGCCGACTCCCGTCCCGGTGGTCTTCAGTGAATCTCCATTTCCTGCAGGGGCTTAGACGTTGGCTCCGGCTGAGGGACAGGGTCGGATTCGTGGTCAGGCACTCCGTGTTTCCCGCAGGATTTTGTCGGCTGTGTATCCGCAATATAAAACTCTTCGCGCTGGACGGGGCACAGAGGCGTTGCCAGTTCATTTGTTTCCGGGTCAATCATAACACCGACAACCGTATCGGGTTTTAAAAAATCGGCGGCGGGTTTTCCAGCCAGGGCTCCGCGCATAAAGCGTCCCCAGACAGGCGCGCAGACGGCCCCGCCCGTGAAACCCGTCCCTCCCGGTCTTGGCTTGTCGTAGCCAACCCAGACTCCCGTGATGATCTGCGGGGTATAACCGATAAACCATGCATCCCTGTGATCGTCGGTCGTACCCGTTTTCCCGGCAGCCGGCCGTTTTACAACAAAGCTCTTCAGTGTTTTAGCGGTGCCGTAATTGAGGACATCTTTCATCATTTGAGTTGTTAAAAAAGCTGAAGCGGGCGAAAGGACTGCGGATATGGACCGGGGTGTTTCCGTCCAGGTCCGGCGATTGCGGTCAAAGACGCGGATGATGGTTCTGGAACGAGGCCGCAGGCCGCCATTCGCGAATGGAATATAAGAGGATACAAGGTCATGCAGGGTAACTTCGCCGGAGCCGAGAGCCAGGGTTAGGTCATTGGCAGTACTTAAAGTCAGCCCGAGCCTGGAAGCAAAATCAACAAAAAAGGGAACTCCTATGGCATCAAGGAGCTTTACGGAAATGACATTGTTTGAATAAGCCAGAGCCTGCCTGAGGCTTAAATCTCCGTAATATTTCCGCTGGAAGTTTTTGGGCGTCCATTTTCTGCCGTTGCCCCTCTCGTAAGAAACAGGATCATCGTTTAAAATTGTTCCCGCCGTGAACCCTTTTTCAAGCGAAGCCGCATAGATCAAAGGCTTGATGGCGGAGCCGGGCTGTCGTTTGGCAAAGAAAGCCCTGTCGTAAGGATTTTGGACAAAATCAATACCACCCACTGCCGCCAGGATGTCTCCCGTATTCGGATCCAGAGCCACGAGCGCACCCTGCAGCTGCGGGTTGATGCGCTCTACGCCTTCCTTCAATGTTTTCTCGGCCAAGCGCTGCAAACGCAAATCCATGGCCGTGATGACATCCAGTCCGCCTTGTTCGATAATCTCCTGCCCGTATTGCTCCATCAGCTTTTTGCGGACATGAGCCATATAATACGGGGCTTCTCCCTGTTTCGTGAAGGAAACGCGCCGTGATCTCAATTCTTTTGCTTTCCGGGCGGTGATCATTTTCAGGCTTACCATCTGATTTAGAATAAGTTTCTTCCGCCTGCCGATCATTGCCGGGTCACCCAAAGGATTGTAGTGCGTCGGAGCCTTGGGAGTTGCGGCCAGAAGGATACATTCCATCTCGTTCAACTCCTGAGGCGTCTTGTCAAAATAAAGAAGAGCGGCCTGTGCGATTCCCCATGCCCCGTTTCCGAAATAGACCTCGTTGAAATACATTTCCAGGATCTGCTTCTTTGTGTATTTCTGCTCATATTCCATGGCCAGGATTCCTTCCCGGACCTTTCGCTCGATCGTCTTCTCCCCTTTGAAATACTTGTTTTTGATAAGCTGCTGCGTAATCGTCGAACCGCCCTCGGCCATGCGCCCCTTCATCACATCCTTTACAAAGGCGCGGGCGATCCCCCTCATATCAATGCCGCCATGTTCGTAAAAACGGACATCCTCGACGGCAATAAGCGCTTTTTGCAGAAAGACGGGGATCTGATCGATTTCAATCCAGTAACGCTTATCCGCCAGAACCCGGCCGACGAATCTCCCCTGGCTGTCAAATACCCGGATGGATTTGTACCCCTTTGGCAAATAGGGATAAGCGGCAATATTATCCGAGGCAAAGGCCGATGGCACAAGGGCCAGGGCCAGCAAAAGTCCGAAGGCGCAGATCACACGATAGTGTTTACAGCGAAAAAGTGTACGTGAAACCAATATATTTTTTACTCCTTTTGATATTTTTTTGCGATGATCTGAATCCAAAATACCCTGACTGAAATCATTCTTTTAAAGGTTTACCTGCAACACAGAAGCCAATCTCAGGGCGTTGCCTGTTCCCGCAGGGGCTTTTCACATTCAGACTGGGACTTGGGAAACCGGTTTTAGGATCAATATATGAAACGATGGTGTCCCAACTCAAAAGACCTATGCGATCAAAGTTTAACCGAAGCAACCAGCCGGTACGGCCAGCGTCATCATCATATTCATCGAATACGAAATTGCCCAGACTATATGCAATCAAGCCTCCCTTGTAGTATTCAACGGTTTGAAGGATATGCGGATGGCTGCCTATCACAACGGTGGCACCGGCATCGATCATTTTGCGGGCCAGGGTTTGTTGTCTTTCACAGGGAAGCGGTTCGCCCTCCCAGCCCCAATGCATGTAAGCAATCACAATATCTGCGCTATCTTTCTTCAGCGTTCTTTTAATATCGGCAATCACCTGTTCATCTTCAGAGCTCCAGGCAACACCCGGACTGCTTGCGCCCGCTTCGAATTGTCTTGGAAAAAACTCGTTGTATCCTAAAAGAGCAATCCGTAATCCCTTTCGCTCAAAGATAAGAGGAGTGTGTGCTTCAGATAAATTATTGCCGGCGCCAAAGTAATCAAGTCCGCCCTTTTTCAGATTTTGAAAGGTCCCCTGCAAAGCGCTTTGACCATAATCTCCTGAATGATTATTGGCCAGTGACATGGCGTGAAAATACTTTTTTAAGACGGGCACTGCTGCAGGTGATGCCCGAAAAACATACGGCTTGTTCAATGGCCTACCATCTGACGCAACCGATGTTTCCAGGTTTCCTATGTTTATATCACTGGATTTGAAAATATCAGCAAAGGCAGCAAAAGGGTCCCGGCCTTTTGTTATAAGATCACCCGGAAGCATTGCTACCATTACGTCTCCCACGAAACTGACCCGCACAATCTGGTCTTGAGCAAAACCTGTCTGGGGTAAAATTAAAAAGCATATCAGCAAACATGCTATTCGTAATATTTGCATATTTCCTTTTTAAATATTTATTTCCAGCGGCAGCAATATTGAAAGACTCTTCCCAGAGTGGGTTCATAAACATTTTGCAAGCCTGTAAATCCAAATGGCTGGTTGTCATCCCGGGTTGGAAATGGAGGCAAATACTTTACCTGGTGAACAGGTACCTGTCCTGCATCTGAAAGATAATAAACATAAATATTAATTGCAGCATCATCGGCTGGAGGCAAAACATAGACAACTTTAACAAGAAAATTTGTTTTGACAATCTCTTCTTCAGCATCAGAATTTTTAATTGTAATTTGTGTTGCTTCTACCGTGTAAGGATTTGTTACCGGCGTTACAAGCATGGATTGCGTTGAGCCGCCATAATAATGCGTACACTCAAGATTTTGATATGCCACAGAGTAACAGGATACAAAAAACAGCGGCAGAATTAAAAGATAATGATGATAATTCTGAATATAATTCATGTTCCACCATGTGCCCTTTTCTTTAACACTGCCGGTTCCTTCTTAAAGGTTACGTTCTGCGATCTTTGCTGTAATCATTAATGGGCTTGTTGATCAGTCCTCGGCGATTCGTCTGGCGATGTGCTCGAGGGCCTCTTCCACCTGGTCGATGAGGATCAGGCAAAGATCGCCTCTTTTGAGGCGGCTGAGGGCATTGTCGATAGCCCGAAACTCGCCGTGGATTTCCTCGATATAGCGGGTGCGTTCGGTCCCTCCAAGTCCTTCGCGCAGAATGGCCAGGACTTCACCATCCTTTCGGCCGCGCTGGCAGGCATCCTGGTAAAGGATAACCTCGTCAAAGGCGTGTCCAAGGATTTCCGTCTGACGGCGAATGTCTTCGTTGCGGCGATCACCTGCACCACTGATGACCACCGACCGCTTTTGGGCCGGCATGGTCTCTATGGCATCGACCAAAGCATGGATAGCGTCCGGATTGTGCCCGTAGTCAGCAATGAGAGTTGCGCCGCGGTAGTCAAAAATATTGAATCGGCCGGGTGCCGTCCGGGCATCATTCACAAATCCGGCAAGACCAGCGGCAATGGTTTTCCAGGACAGGCCGAGGGCCCAGCAGGCCGCCGTGGCCGCCATGACATTCTCGATCTGGAACCCGATAGCGCCGCCGCCGGTGATGGGGATCTCTGCCAGAGACATGCGATGTTCATCTTTGCCTTCTGCACAGACAATGGATTCGCCTTCAACGTAGACCACCCTGTTACCCTGAGCGCGGTGTGTGGCTGCGTGCGGGTTGAAACTATCGCGGGCGAAGAAGATGACCCTGCCCGGACAGTTGGCCGCCATTGAGGCCACGTGCGGATCTGCGGCATTGAGCACGGCATAGCCGGTGTTTGTCACGTTCTCCACGATGACGCGCTTGACAACTGCCAGATCCTCGACGGTCGTGATGTAGTTGAGGCCCAGATGGTCACCTGTGCCGATATTGGTAATCACGGCCACGTTGCAACGGTCGAAGCCGAGACCCTCACGCAACACACCGCCACGGGCGGTCTCAAACACGGCAATGTCTACATCAGGATGCAGCAAGACGTTTCGTGCACTTTTGGGGCCGCTGCAGTCGCCTCTGTCGATACGCCTGCCTTCAATGTAGACGCCGTCGGTACTGGTCAGGCCCACACGCATGCCGTTCCCGGCCAGGATGCTGCTGATGAGGCGAGCTGTAGTGGTTTTGCCGTTGGTTCCGGCAACGGCCACGACGGGGATACGGGCATCCTCGCCCGGCTTGAACATCATGGAAACAATGGCTTCCCCCACAGGACGACCTTTTCCATAGGATGGTGAAAGGTGCATGCGCAGGCCTGGGGCCGCGTTAACCTCGACGACACCACCTCCCTGTTCTTCCAGGGGTTTCAGTACTGTCTCACAGACCACATCAATGCCGCAGATGTCGAGGCCAACGGTCTGGGCAGCGGCCTCTGCGCAGGCAGCGAGTTCCGGATGGACATCGTCGGTGACATCCGTGGCGGTGCCACCGGTGGACAGGTTGGCGTTATTGCGCAGAATAATGCGGGTGCCCCTGGGCTGCACGGAGTTGGCGTCGAAACCCTGCATGGCCAGACGGGCCAGGGCGATGTCATCGAAGCGGATTCTGGTGAGAGACGTGGCATGGCCTTCGCCGCGACGTGGATCGGCATTCACCTGGTCGACCAGTTCGCGCACGGTGTGTACACCATCACCGATCACCTGTGGCGGGTCGCGTCGGGCGGCGGCAACCAGCCTGTTGCCAATGACCAGGAAGCGGTAGTCGTGACCCGGCAGGTAACGCTCCACCAGGACTTCATCGCAGAATTCGATGGCGGTGTTATAGGCTGCCGTAATTTCCTCGCGGGTCTGGATATTGACCGAGATGCCTTTACCCTGGTTGCCGTACCGGGGTTTAACCACTACCGGACCGCCGATTTCCTGAACGGCAGTCCACGCATCTTCGGCACCGGTGACCGGGCGGCCCAAAGGCACCGGGACACCCGTGGCATGCAGTAATTTTTTGGTGAGCTCCTTATCCTGGGCAATGGACTCGGCAACGGCGTTGGAGAGATCGGTCTCGGCGGCCTGGATACGACGCTGCTTGCTGCCCCAGCCGAACTGCACGAGGCTGCCCTGGGTCAATCGGCGGTAAGGGATGCCGCGGGAGACAGCGGCCTCGACGATGGAGACGGTGGAGGGGCCGAGGCGAACATTCTCATCCAATTTCTTGAGGCGGCGAAGAGCACTGGCACGGTCGAAGGGCTTGTCTTCAAGAGCGGCCCTGATGAGTTGTTCGGCCAGATCGAAGGCCAGCCGTCCGACATCTTCCTCGCTGTATTCGACCACCACCTGGTAGGTGCCGCTATTGATGGTCTCGGAGGTGCGGCTGAAGGTCACAGGGCAGCCGGCCTGGGCCTGCAGGCCCAGAACGGAAAATTCCAATACCCGGGCCAGGGGCACGGCATTGTAATGACCTGTGGCATTTAGGAAACCGATCTCCGGGAATCTTTCCCGCAGGCGTTCTTCAAAACCCGGGAGGGTATCGAGAGAGCGTTCATTCTCGCCGCACGTAACGATGGCCTCGATGGCCGTATTCCGGCTCCACAGGTTGGGGCCCCGCAGGGCCCGGATGCGTGAAACTTCCATGAGTTCCTCTTTCTATTTCAAATGGGCGCGGTTGCCCTGTCTGTTCTTCTTCTGGCGCTTGCGGCCGTTGTTGTTACGACCTCCGGGGCGCAGCTCTGCCTGTTCGAAAGCCTTGATGCCGGCGGATAGCAACTCAAGCGGCACATTCAAAGCCCAGCCGGCAGCCAGGGCGGCCAGGGCGTTGTCGATGCGAAAGGGTTCGTTATCCAACTGCACGCTGGGAATATCGGTCAGACTGGCCAGTCGGGTCTCAATACTACCGGCAACCAGGATGATCTCGTTTTTCTTCGCCACCACAGCGCGCCCACCACCGGCGCAATGCTCGATTAAGACAGGACTGTCAGCATCCCGGGCAAAAAAGATCACTTCTCCGTCGGAGAGGTTTGCCATTTCCACCAATTGCGGGTCGGCTGCATTGAGGACGCAAGCACCGCTCTTGAGAACGACATCCACCTGGGTGCGCAGCACCTTGTAGAGATCATCCGTATCCTCAATGGCAAAATCGGCATGCTTTTCCTTTGGATCCAGATTGGTCAACACGCCTACCTGACAACGATCGTAAGCCAGACCCTCGCCGAGAATAGAGCGTATGCCATTCTCCAGAATGGCAATCTCAACGGAGCGGTTCAACAGCAACCGGCGGGCGGCGCTCCAATTGGCGGCGTCGGTTTTCTGTAAGTGGCGGCCATTCAGGAAGAGGCCATTGCTGCCGGCAAAACCGACATGCATCCCGGACAGTCGAACCAGGTGATCAAGGCAGCGGGCAACCGACGTCTTGCCCCTGGAACCCGAAATGCCGACAATGGGAATGCGCCCCTTCTCGCCTTCGGGGAAGAGGTAATCGACAATGGCCTTCCCCACCGGGCGCGGTTGGCCTACGGCGGGCTTGAGGTGCATGAGCAGACCGGGGCCGGCATTGACCTCGACAATCGCCCCGCGCTGCTCGGGCAGGGGTTTGGAGATATCCTCCGCCACCAGATCGATGCCGGCGATATCGAGACCGATGATGCGTGCGGCCAGGGCGGCGAGGGCAGCATTTTCGGGGTGCACTTCGTCGGTAACGTCAAAGGCGTGGCTGTCCGTCCGCTGGATCAGTATTTTTTTACCCGGAGACGGAACGGATTCCGCATTGAAACCCTGACGGGCCAGCTCCATGGTGACAATGGAATCAATAAGAATACCGGAAAGCGGATGCAGTTCGGAGGGGCCGCGGCGCGGGTCGGAATTGATCTGAATCTCGATCAGTTCCTGCACGGTAGATTTGCCGTCGCCTTCCACATACACCACGTCGCCGCGGGTGGCGGCGGCCAGCTTGCCACCGACAATGAGCAGGCGGTGCTCGGTGCCCGGGATGGAGCGCTCGACGAGAACGCCACTGCCTTCATTGACGGCAACGGAATAGGCCATTTCCACTTCTTCTCTGGTCTTAACGTCGATAAAAACACCGCGACCGTGATTGCCGTCAATAGGCTTGACACAGACCGGCAGGCCGATATCCTGGGCAGCTTCCCAGGCATCCCCGGCGCTGTCCACCTCACGGCCTTCGGGCACGGGGACACCACAGGAGGAAAGCAATGTCTTGGTCAGATCCTTGTCGCGGGAAATGGTCTCGGCAATTGCACTGGTCCGGTCGGTTTCCGCTGTCCATATCCTGCGCATGGCGGCGCTATAGCCGATCTGCACCAGGTTACCGCCGGGCAGAAGACGAATGGTGGGGATGCCGCGTTCGGTTGCTGCATCGACAATGCTCGCCGTGCTGGGGCCGAGACAGAGTGAATCCGCCATGTCGGCGAGGCGTTCGACCGTGCCGGCCACGTCGAAGGAGCGGTCCTCTATGGCGGCCAGGATCAGGTCACGGGCGGCATAGAGGGCAGCACGGGTGACATCCTCCTGCCAGGCGCGTATCACCACTTTGTAGATTCCGCGGCTGTTGGTCTCGCGGGCCTTGCCGAAGCCGCCGGGAAGCCCGGCCAGGTTTTGCAGTTCCAGTGTAACGTGTTCCAGGATATGACCGGGCCAGGTGCCTTCCTTCACCCGGCGCAGGAAGCCGCCCCGTTCCCCATAGCTGCATCGATGCTCAACCAGGGAGGGGAGCCAGGTCGAAAGACGCTCGTAGAATCCGGGTAAAGCGCTGGAGTTGGTATCCTCCAGGCCATGAATGTTGATCCAGGCTTCCAGCACGGGACGATAGGTCCACATGTTAGGACCGCGCAGGGGAACGATCTTCAGGAATTCAATATCTCTTTTGCTCATAATGGTGTCTTTCCGGGTACCCGGGCAGGATGCGAGGGATCGCCTGGTATCGCTTTCATATCGGAATGGCTGTCAGGATTGCCGATCATTTTAATTATTTTATCACAGTACATCATAGGAAACCATCCAGCAATTTGCGGCTGCTCCGGTCCAGCCTGCTCAGATCACGCACCAGGAACTGGATGCCGTTGCTGTCGGAAATCATGAGCATGGTCCGGGAAATACGACGGATATCATCCTCGCTCTCAAGCACCATGCAGAAGGAGCCGCGGTCGGTGTCCACCTGCCATGTGCTGGGCGTCACGTAGCTGGAAATGGCATTGATGGCACGGATCTCCGGTACAAACTCGCGGCTGGCCAGTTCTTCTTCCACTAGCCGACGCTGGGAGTCGGGCAGGTCGGCAAGGTGTTCGATCCAGGCCAGTTCGTGACCATCGATGTTGACCAGGGAAATACCGTTTTCCGGGGCGGCAATGGGAAAGGAGCGTACCGGAACAACTTCTTCCTCATTGCCCTGGACCGTGGTGAGGATAAGTTTGCCGAAGGGGTTGCGGACCAGTTGCAGGTTCAGTGTATTCATGCAGCGTGCTCCCTGAACCGGTTAACGGCACGCGGGATTTCCGGTTCGGTATCGATGTTTCTGGCCTGGGCCTGGTAGAGACGGTAGTAGTGGCCTTCCTTGGCCATAAGTTCATCGTGGCCACCCACTTCCACCACCTGGCCGCGGTCCATGGCGACGAGTCGGTCCGCCTTGCGCAGGGTGGACAGGCGATGGGCGATAGCAATGGTTGTGCGGCCAAGCACGAGGTTGTCCAGGGCTTTCTGGATTTCCTTCTCGGTCTCGGTATCGACCGATGAGGTTGCCTCGTCAAGAATGAGGATCTTCGGATTGATAAGCAGGGCGCGGGCGATGGAGATTCTCTGGCGCTCGCCACCGGAGAGGCCCTGGCCGCGCTCGCCCAGCAGAGAATCGTAGCCATTGGGCAAGCCCAGGATAAACTCGTGGGCATGGGCGGCGCGGGCGGCGGCGATGATTTCTTCGCGGGTGGCATCCGGTTTGCCATAGGCAATGTTTTCCGCGATGGTGCCGAAGAAGAGAAAGGGTTCCTGCAGCACCAGTCCGATGTTTCTGCGGAACTCGGCCACTGGCACGGAACGCACGTCCACGCCGTCGATAAGCACGGTGCCCTCGGTTACGTCGTAGAAGCGGCAGATGAGATTCACAAGGGTGGTCTTGCCGGAGCCGGAATGACCGACGAGTCCGATCATTTCGCCGGACTTGATCGTCAGGCTGACATCATGAGTGACAGCGCGGGTGCCATAGCGGAAGCCGACGTTGCGTAACTCAATTTCGCCGCGTACATCCGTGAGATGCACCGGGTTGACAGGCTCCGGCACGCTGGAAACGTGATCGAGGATATCGAAGATGCGCTTGGTACCTGCGGCGGCCTTCTGGGTCACTGAAACAATGCGGCTCATGGAGTCGAGACGGGTGTAGAAGCGACCGATGTATGCGAGGAAGGCCGTGAGCACGCCGACGGTAATCTCGCCTTTGCTGATCTGCCAGATGCCGAAACCCCACACAACCAGCAGACCGACTTCGGTGAACAGCGTCACTGTGGGACTGAAGAGGGCCCATATCTTGTTGATGCGGTCATTCAATACCAGGTTGTGTAAGTTGGCTTCACGGAAACGGGCGGCCTCGCGCTTTTCCTGGGCGAAGGCCTTGACCA
>CAZXIP010000012.1:0-20075 GCA_964640755.1 uncultured Smithella sp.
CCACAATACCGCTATCAGCAGGACGCTTGACCATGCAAGAGTGACGTTTGCCGGAGAGGCGGTTTTACCCGGTGCCACCATGTCCTTCAGAACAGCCCGTAAAATGGAACACCGCTGTATTCAAGTTCCCGCAGCTTCGATCTATCGCGAATTGATCCCCTTTGGCACATCCTATCAAAACATTACGGGAGATCTTACGATTTCGAAAGACGGCGCGCTGACGGATATTACGGGCGGCAGCGGAGAGGCGGATGATAACATACTCGGATCGCCTTTCGTCCTGGATGCCGCGATGCATGCGGCCTGTGTATGGGGACAGCGGTTTGCGGACATGGTTCCCTTCCCGGTCGGTTTTGACCGGAGGATTATTCATAAAACAACAAAAAAGGGCGGGGCTTATTGCGCCCGGATCAATCCGGTGAATGCGGCTCGGGAGGAGTTGACATTTGATGTCTGGGTTTTTGATCAGGATGGACTGATCCATGAAACTGTAAGCGGTTTACGGATGCGCGATATTACCGGCGGGCGTATGCGGCCGCCGATTTGGATTAAGGACGGAATATGCTAAAACTCATCTTGGTTTGCCTTTTGGCATATCTTGCCGGTTCAGTTAATTTTGCCGTTTTGTTTTTCAAATTGGCCGGCAGGGATGATCCGCGGTCGCGTTTCAGCGGCAATGCGGGAACAACCAATGTTTATCGGCAGGCCGGTTTACTCTGGGCGGTGCTGGTTTTTGCGCTGGATATCGCCCGTGCAGTGGCTGTTGCTGTGGCCGCTCGTTACTATATAACAACAGATGGCGGGTGGCTCGTCTGGACGGTTTTTTTTCTGATTTTGGGAAACAGCTTTCCCTGTTTTCACGGATTCCGCGGAGGTAAAGGGGTAGCCAGTTATTTGGGTTTTACGGCTCTGATCGTCCCGTGGGCGGCCCTTCTTGCGGCAATGGTCTGGGTTTTGGTTTACGGGGTGATACGTGTGCCGTTTGTCGCTTCATTTTTTATGGTTGCCGTATTGTCCATTGGACATGCCCTGTCTTTTCAATGGGCGCCGGCCGCAACCGCCGCCGCTGTGGCAACTTTTACGCTGATTGTTTTTAATCACCGGATCAATATCAGGCAATACCGGAAAGACGGACGATTTCCCGCTCAAGAACAATAAAAAGAGTTATAAGACGAGTTTTATGGCCCTATGTGCTTTTAGCGCTTCATATAAATTCGTACGATGGGATTCACTTTCCACCGTAAGTTCGACATTCAGGGAAAAATATTTGGCTGTTTCACTTTGACGTGACGGGGAGATGCGGCATTGACGATCCCGGATAATTTCATAAACAGCACATTTCATTTCGTCGGGGTCCATGCCGATGATTTTATAAGTCCATGAACATGGATATTCAAGTTGAAGCTTTTGCTTTTTATTGTCAGACATGGGCGGATATCTTCTTTATTACAGCATACCGTTTCACATCCCCGGGGTAACGCGATCCTGATGGCATCAGGGTCAGGCCAAAAGATGAATCATTTAAATCAATTATCCGGAAAAGCGAGTATAGTCAAGAAGTTTTGTCTGCAGGCCGCATGTTACGCATTTTTAAACATCATCTGCAATTCGCTTTGACAAGGTATAGCGACTCTGGTAAAAATTTTTAATATTGCTTGTCCCGCGTAAGCGGGATTAAAGGGGAAACATTTAACGCTATCAGGGGTTATATTGTTTTCGGATTAGAAATATGAAACCCAAACTGTCAAGGAGGATGTGTTTATGAAAAAAGTTTTTATTTTTGTGTGTGCGTTTGTGTTTGTTGCCACAATGGCATTTGCAGCCGGACCCAATAAGTACCAGGTTACGGGGCCGGTTCTGGAAATTAAAGGGGATGTGATTGTTGTTAAGAAAGGCAATGATAACTGGGAAGTTTCCAAAGACGCCGCCACCAAGATTACAGGTGATCTGAAAGTCGGCTCCAAGGTCACGATTGAATATAAGATGACCGCAACCAAAATTGACGTTAAGGAAGACAAAAAAGCTGAAAAGAAAGCAGATGCCAAAAAGACGGACGACAAAAAAACGGACACCAAGAAGAAGTAATACAAAATTCATAAATAGCATGGCGGCTCCCCCGTGATAGAGAACGGGAGCGGCCGCCATGGATCCTTATTACAGCGCAGGACTCAAATTGATTGAGCGTGGCTTTAAAGGTAAAGTGTCCTCCTGTAGCGTCATGCAAAAAAAGTTTCCCTTTATTTATGTTTCCCATATTTTCTCAAAACTCCTTTCTTTAGCTATTCATCACTGTATCATCATAAAATAACAGGTTTGACTTGATATTGACGACTCAAGGCAAAAGGAGTCATTTTGGCAGGCGCTCCTTTTACAATTTGTTGTTTCATGCTAAATTCAAAAGAAGATAAATATTAAAGAAGGAGAATAGGACATGGAGACTTTTTTTGCGGGTTTTGTTGTATTTGTGATTCTTATTACGATTATTATTGTAGCCATTTTTGTTATGCTGGCCCGCTGGATATTCCGCATAAACGACATTGTGGATCACCTTGAAGCCATCAACGACAAGCTCAATACTTTATCATCCTTAAACACCAAATTCCCCGTGAGTGGACCGGATATTGAAATTCACAACAGCGTACCAAAGGAAAACGAATCGTTAAAAAACGATTTTCCAAAATAATCATCCTGAAATACTGCAGATTGACAAACAGCAAACCATCATTAGACTTTTATAAGAGTGTTTCATGAGGTGTGTGCAATGAGACATTCCTGTAGGAGTTGATAATCTTGGTGTTCTGTGGATGCTGAACATCTGACGCTGATACATAAGCTGTTGAAACGATTAACGGGATTGCAGGGATTGTCCGGATGAAGATGCAAAAAATAATCTCTTTTATTATTGTGGCAGTGTTGATCTGTGCCTGCCAAAACGGCAATTCGCAATCCATGGAGGTTAATAAAAAAATGACAAAAATTACCGACGTAAAAAATACGGCCCTGGCCACACTGGCCGGTGGATGTTTCTGGTGCGTGGCGTCAGACATGAAAAAACTGCCCGGTGTGGTGAAGGTTGTTTCCGGATATGCCGGTGGGGCCGGGAAAGATCCCACATACGAAACTTACGCGGAGCAGGGATTTATTGAAGCCGTGCAGGTCTATTATGATCCTCAAAAGGTGACTTACGAAAAAGTGCTGGAATACTTTCTGATGCATATCGATCCGACGGATGCCGGTGGACAGTTTGCGGATCGGGGACCATCGTACCGCAGTGCCATTTTCTATGCCGACAATCGGGAGAAGGCAATCGCTTCGCAGGCTTTGCAGGCCATTGCGCGTTCGGGGAAGTTTGACAAGCCGATTGTAACGGAAATCACGAAATTCACAAACTTTTATCCGGCAGAAGATTATCATCAGGATTATGACGAAAAAAGTTCCTTGCGCTACAAATATTATCGCAGCGGCTCGGGCCGGGAACGGTTTCTAAAGGAAACCTGGAAAAATGAACAAACCGCAGCACCGATGCCTGTCCAGCAATACAGTCGGCCTGCCGACCCCGAGTTGAGGAAAAAACTGACCAGCCTGCAATATGAGGTCACGCAGAAGTGCTCGACGGAGCCGCCTTTTATGAATGAATATGTAAATAATAAAAAAGAAGGCATTTATGTCGATGTCGTTTCCGGGGAACCGCTTTTCAGCTCGCTGGATAAATACGATTCAGGTACCGGCTGGCCCAGTTTTACCAGGCCGCTCGAGCAGGGGAATATTGTGGAAAAAGAGGACCGCAGTCTGTTTACAACGCGGACGGAAGTCCGCAGCAGACAAGCTGATTCCCACCTGGGCCATGTTTTCCCGGATGGTCCGGGGCCGACAGGAACGCGCTATTGCATGAATTCCGCCGCACTGCGGTTTATTCCGAAAGAAAATTTGGAGAAGGAAGGATACGGGCAGTATCTGAAGCTTTTTCCATCCCGACGATAGGATCCGTTATCAGGCTGAAAAAGCTGCCGGTTCCGTGCAGGAATGTTCCAGGTCCAACAGCATCAGTTTGAGATCGGATAACTTTTTCATTTTTCCCCGCACGAGCGGGGAATCATGCTCCTGCTGCAGATCGTCATCCGTAACGTGTTGATAAATGACGTCGATCGTATCGCGGATGAGGAGAAGAAATTTGTCCGCGCTGATATTTCCGTAGGCAACATGATAAACGGAGATGTTGTCGGCAATTAGTTTTTCTGTTTCGATGGCGGCCTGCTTCAGCCATTCCAGGGTCATGCGGCAGATCTGAGGCGTGATAGTGGGGGTAAAATCCCAGAGGGAGAGTGCCACCGTATATTTAATGAAAGGGATGTTACTTCTGCACAGGATCAGGTTTTCATACCGGGCAATGACCATGTTGATCGTGATCAGCAGATTTTGAAAAGTATCTTCAATCTTGTTATCTGTGGCGAGGTGTTCATCTCTTAACCAGCCGATGCTGCGGAATATGCGCATGCTGATGTTTTTGTAAATACGGTGTATGCCGGTTTTTACGGCATTGCTGCTTTTACCCGCCGGAATGATCCCGGCAGACAGCAGTTCGGACAGGCACAGGGTATAACCGAACATATAAAGAGAGCTCAGGGTTTTTCCTGTTGCCGAAGCCGTCATATTTTTCAGAAAAGCATCATTGGCTTTCATGAGCTGATCCAGCAGATCCTGCTTCCGGATTTTATCCCTGCCCGACGGACTCTTCTCACGGAGGTATTTTAAATATTTTATGCATTTGCCGAAATGCATCACGCCGATTTCATGCCAGATGTCACTCTTTGGCTCGCAATAATTCACAATAAAATTTCCTTCCGCTTCGGCGCGCTCGAAAGAAAGTTTGGCGGAAAGAATATCCGATTGCGTTTGCGCAATGTTTGAATAGATTGTCATCCGCATTAATCTGGCTACCATGTTGAGCGGGTTGGTCAGCAGCAGGTTGGCGAGGACCGCATCCGCTTCGTGAGGCATCAGGCGTGCGCGCAGAACTTTAGCGATTTCCGTCAGGAGCAGAGTGCTTTGCGGGAAGCGATGCATGGCTTTGATAGCACCGAAAAAGCAATAGCCCGCCTGTTCAGGGAAATGCAGTGTCCTTTTAAAGTCTTCGTAAGAGGGGTCAGAGATGGACCTGGGAAGCATTTTTTCTTCCAGCAGGCACGGGATATAATCAAAATAACTGTAGGACAGGAAATTGCTCACTGACCATATATCTCCGCTGTAGCCGGTTGAACGACGGGAATTCTTTGCGTATAATTCAAAGCCCGCCTTGACGGAAGCGTACAGGGCGCACATGTGGGCAAAATCGGTCAGGTAAATGCCTGATTCGGTATTCAGGCTGAACTCCAACATTCGCTGAATGGTTAAATTGGCTTCCGTCATGATCCCCGCGTGGATAATAATGATTAATTTTTTCTGGGGGGTACTGTATTCGGACAGCAGCCAGCGGGCGCTCATCTGATGGGCGATGGCCATGACGTTGCGGATGGCTTCATTGTATAATCTATGCTCTTCCATCGGTCCGGGCTTCTTGGCGGTCCTTAAATTAAAAGACGTCGCGCCGATCATTTCTATGTTTTTTTTATGAAGGTGCTGTTCCAGACGGAGATAGGTGATACATGAGGAAAGTTCTTTTTTCAGCCAGACTACATCGGCTGGAAAGATGATAGACCCCTGGCCATGAAGGTGAAACGCGATGGTAACGCCGGAGTTTTCCTGGAGGACTTCAAGCCGGTCCGCGGGAACGCCGGGGAGCTGTAAAAGCAGATCGTAATGCCAGTTCAATTCCGGATGTTTCTGCGCCAGTTTGAATGCCAGAATCCGCAGGAGCGCGCGCTTTTTCGGTGTGTTGATCACAAACTTTTTTTTAAGCCGGGTAATCATGGTAGCCTGAACTTCGGGAAGTGACAACTCTCTTGCCGTTACCTCGAGCTGTGCAATCAGGGCATTCACGGATAAATTGCCGGAGAGTGTGTTCAGAACATCAGAAAAGGTCAGCCCATCAGGGAGTTTATCTGAAACATCGGTTTTGCCGTATTTTTCCAGAAAAGCCACAAAAGCCGCTTCGCTGGCCGTTTCAATGATCGAGTGGTTGAAGGCGTATTTGATGATGCCGGGTATTGCTCGCCGGGAAATTTCCCGGTCGTTTTCCTTGAAATCATAAAAACTCGCAACACAGGGAAATGCATGAAGCAGAGAGTTGATGCTCATGTTATTTTCAGGCATATTACTTTACT
Source organism: uncultured Smithella sp. (assembly GCA_964640755.1). Lineage (GTDB taxonomy): Bacteria > Desulfobacterota > Syntrophia > Syntrophales > Smithellaceae > UBA8904. The sequence goes on from CAZXIP010000012.1 coordinate 6,261, forward strand.
CTTTTGAATTTATTGATTTTGTGCTTGACTCATTACACAAATCCGGAAGGGTTGCAACTGGTATTTTTTGACACGCGACGCGTCAATTCTGAGGCTTACAGATTGTGGAAGGATGCTCCGCCGAGATATGAGCGGCAATCCTGTTGACGTTGTTAATCGCGTTTTCCAGGTCAATGGTTAACAGACGCCGGTTTTCCATGACAATCTTTCCGTTGACGATGCTTGTTTTCACATCTGCGCCGCGAGCGGCATAAACGAGCTGGGAATAAGGGTTGTAAAGTGGTGTCAGGTGAGGCTGATTCATGTCCATGATGATGATGTCAGCAAGTTTCCCCACCTCGATGGAACCAATCAGATTTCCCATGCCCAGAACGCTGGCGCCGCCTGAGGTAGCCACTTTTAAAACGGACGAAGCATTCATAACGGTAGGATCAAGGGACATTACTTTATGAAGTTTTGCCGACGCATCCATTTCTTTGAACATGTCCAGGGCGTTGTTGCTGGCGGACCCGTCCGTTCCCAGGCCGACCCTGATGCCTTTTTCCAGCATCTGCGGAACAGGAGCGACACCAGCGGCCAGTTTCATGGAACTGACAGGATTATGAGAAACACTGACGCCCAGATCGGCAAAGACAGCAATGTCTTCGGAATCAAGCCAGTTACAATGCACCGCAATCGTTTGATGATCCAGAACGCCCAGATCCAGTAAATGTCGCACCGGCTTCCTGCCGTAGCGTTTTTCGATCGTGTCCGTCTCGTCTTTGTTCTCCAGAAGGTGGGTCAGGTAAAGTATTCCGGCCTCACGGGCCGCCGCCTTCACATTCACCAGCGTCTGCGGTGAACAGGTGTAGGGAGAGTGGCAGAAGAAGGCCGGTGTGATCATCGGCGAGGAGGATTGCCACCGCTCGACAAACCGGATTCCCGCAGACATCATCTTGTCGAACCGGGGATTGTCGGGTGTGGCAAAATCAGCGAATCCCTGGGAAACCACCGCACGCATACCGCAGACCTTCGCAGCTTCGGCAATCCGGTTTTCAAAGAAATACCCGTCGCAAAATGTTGTGGTTCCGGACAGGATCATTTCAGCCATGGCCAGGATTGTGCTTTCGTATACCATTTCCTTATTGACGAAACGCGCTTCCATGGGGAAAATATGACCATTGAGCCAGTCCATGAGAGGAAGATCGTCTGCCAGTCCCCGGAAACAGACCATGGGCAGATGTGTGTGCGTGTTGATCAGTCCCGGTAAAACAAGGTGGCCCTTCGCGTTAATTGTCTTATGTGCAGGTATGCGGCGGTTGCTGTCCACCATTGCAATGAGGTTTCCCCGTATGCCGATGACGGAATTTTCAATGATTTCCATTTTGGCGGACATCGTCAGTACCGTTCCGCCTTCAATCGCCATATCGAACTTTTCTGTTTCCGTCATTGCCGCTCTTTCTTGCCATGCATTTGAGTCTGCAGCCGATGTAAACACCGCTTTTCTGTCGGGTGATTGGATAAATGAGATACTGTGTAAAACTACCACAGAAAAGCAGTGAACCGCCAATTTCGATGCGGATTGTGAGGATTTACATATAAGAAAAACTCTGTCAAGCGAAGAAAAAAACCTTTGCAGAACTCATGTTTTCTGGAAGAATCACGGTAAGGTGTGATGATGAACAATGCTGATCATTTTATGGAAAGACAAAATGGCTAAAGATCTGAATTAAAAAAAAGGGGAAAGTCAGGAAAAAATTCCTGGCGATTTCCCCGATGTGTTGCAGTAAAAAGCCGGCTGAACGTGTTAGATGAAGATTCCGACAATGTGCCAGTTTCTTTAGTTTCCGTTCTTGACAACCTTCAGGGTTGCTGTTTTCGATCCCTGGATGTTGCAGTTTGCGGTCACTTCAAGAATATCATCGGGAACCGCAGGGATCTTGTAAGTATAGACAAAGCTCTTCTTGCCAGGCTGCGATTTGTAGTCATTTTTTGCGACTAGCACATTGTTTTTATTGATTTTAACCTGGTTGATGTAATGCAAACCGGTAAAGGTAGAAGGATGAGTGATGGTGACCGTCAGGGTTTGCGTCTGCAAATTATAAGTCAGCGTGAGATCACCCGGGGGGTCGGCTGCGGCATATTGCGGTGATATCAGGCAGGCAGCCAGTAAGAGACAAACACATGCAGGCACAAGACCTGAAAGATATTTTTTCATGATTTCTTCTCCTTAAGTAGAATCGTTATCTGACAGTGTACAAGGGAGATGTCACGCTGTCCTTTTTAGTGCAGGTTGCCGTTACCTGAAACGTGTCCTCTTCGATGGCGGGGATTTTATAGCTGTATGAAAATTTGTCCCCCGTCGGTTGCGATTCATACTTGTTGATACTCACAACAGACCCGTTTTTCTTGATTTCAACGTATTTGATAAAATGCGAGCCCTTCAGCATCGTGTCGTGGGCGATGTTTACGATCAGTGTCTGGGTGTTTTTATTATAAACCAGCTGAATGCTCTCGGGTGGTGAAGCATAACACGACGGCTGGTAGCCGACAACTACCGAAATGAAAAGCAGTGCAATAACAAATGACTGTGTCAATCCGATATTTTTTCTCATCTTTCTCCCTCCCTTATCATATGTCAGCCGGGTATTTGAACCCGGGATATGTACTCTTTGTTTATTCGTTCTTGTTGAGATAATTATCCCCTTCATCATCATCAGACGTTTATGTTTCATCAATGCCCATAATGCTTTTGCAATATGTTAAGCAAAAGACATGCCTAAATTGATAAAACAGCGGAATCCCTCTGCCATCAAGGGACTGATCTTGTAAAGATCTGCTTGAGTAATCCCTGATGCGCAAGATGACCGGTTCATTTTGATCTACTAATGGATACTTCAATCCTTAATTAGCATCGGTTGGGACATCAAAAATATCTGCAAACCTATTTAGTGATTGAAATAAAGTGGACATTTCTGTAGTATTTTCAAGCCAAACACCCGGAGGTAATTATGGACGCGTTAATTCTTGCACGCCTTCAATTCGCCTTGACCATCGGATTTCATTTTCTCTTCCCGGCCATGACGCTCGGCATTGCACTGGTTATCCTGATTTCCGAAACACTTCATCTTGCCAAAAAAGATGATGTATATCGAAAGATCACGGATTTTCTTGCCAGACTGCTGGGGCTGATCTTTGTCATCGGTGCGGTTACCGGGATTGTCATGGAATTTTCTTTTGGGACCAACTGGTCACAATATTCACGTACGGTAGGGGATATCTTCGGGCCGATTCTGGCAGCCGAAGGCGTGATCGCCTTTTTTCTTGAGTCTGCTTTTATCGGCGTCCTGATTTTTGGCAGAAAAAGGGTCTCGCCAGGTGTTTACTGGATGGCAGCCCTGCTGGTTTTTCTGGGCGGGCATTTTTCCGCCTTCTGGATAATTGTGGCCAACTCCTGGATGCAGACGCCTGCCGGATATGAAATCAACGCCGCAGGAAAGGTTATCCTCATCAGCTTTTTCGATGCGGTTTTCAATCCATCCACCATCGCCAGGTTTCTTCACACAGTTCTGGCCACCTGGATCACAGGCGCCGTCATGGTTTCCGGCATTGCCGGTTATTATGTGCTCAAAGGGCTCCATGGCGAAACTGCCAGGACCATGCTGAAACTTGGAATCATTCTTTTCGCGGTTACACCGCTTTTACAGCTTGGAGCCGCACACGGCCATGCGATCCAGGTCATTGATATGCAGCCCGTGAAGGCGGCGGCTATGGAAGGGCATTTTCAGACCGCCCGGGGAGCAGACGTTTATGTGCTGGGTTATGTGGACGAGGCCAACGAAAAAACGTATGGCATATCAATACCCGGCGGTTTGAGCTTTTTATATAATTTTGATTTTAATTCGGAAATAAAAGGCCTGAAGGATGCTCCAAAGGAAAACTGGCCGCCGGTGAATCTGGTTTTTCAATCCTATCATATCATGGTGGCACTGGGAGGAATCTTCATCGGGCTGGGACTTTTGGGCGCGTGGCTGTTGTGGACGGGGAAAATTTATTCCGCAAAATGGTATCTTTGGTTACTTCCCTTCCTGATTCCGTTGCCGCATCTGGCCCATGAAACGGGATGGATCACCGCGGAGGTCGGCCGCCAGCCATGGATTATTTACGGTTTGATGAAAACTGCTGCGGCATCGTCGGTGGTGGTGTCGGCCGGTCAACTGATTTTCAGCCTGGTGATGTTTACGCTGGTCTATCTGCTTTTGTTTGTGATGTTTGTTTTGCTGCTGGTGAGAATCATCAAACAGGGACCGGCAGCATCCTAGCTGAGTGTACACTTCTGAAAAAAACGTGGGAGCGTTGTGATGGAAAACATCCAGAATTTTCAAATCCTGTGGTTTGTACTGATTTTTATATTGTTGCTTGGATACGCGCTCTTGGATGGATTTGATCTCGGCATGGCAGTTCTCCTGCCGTTTCTTGGAGGCACGAAAGAAGAAAAGGACACACTGATTGCCTCCATCGGCCCTGTATGGGACGGCAATGAAGTCTGGCTGGTGACGGGCGGCGGAGCGTTGTTTGCGGCTTTTCCCTACGCGTATGCTACGGCGTTTTCCGGTTTTTATTTGGCAATGATGCTGGTTCTGCTTGCGCTGATTTTTCGAGGCGTCTCCATGGAGTTTCGCGCGAATGACCCGGCCCGTGCGGGCCTCTGGGAAAAGGCTTTTATCGGTGGAAGCGCGCTGGCGGCTCTGCTGTTTGGCGTGGCCCTTGGAAATGTAATCTATGGTGTCCCTCTGGACGGCCGAATGGAATTTACAGGAGACTTTTTTACGTTGCTTCGTCCCGTTCCACTCACGTTTGGCGTCACCGGGCTTGCCGCCGTGCTGCTACAGGGTGCGACGTGGGCTGTTCTGAAGACAGAAGGGGAGGTACAGAAGCGTTCTTTCAGAGCCGCAGGAATATTGACTGTAATCAATGCCGTTATGGCGGTGATTGCTTTTTCGATGCTTGCCGTTTTATTCCCCCGTTTGTCCGGGAATGCTTTATTTTACCTTGCTGTTGTGATTACCTTTGCCGGACTCACCGGATTGTTTTTTTCTGTTCGCAAGAAAAATGATGCAATGCCGTTCTGGGCATCGTCCCTTTCTTTTATCGGTCTTTTCCTGGCTGCCGGGTCGGCACAGTTTCCCAACCTGATCACTGCTTCAAACGATCCGAATTTGAGTCTGACCATCTATAACAGCTCGACCGGTCTTTACACGCTGCAGGTCATGGCCGTTATTGCGCTTGTCGGTATGCCGATAGTAATCGGCTATACGGTCTTTGTTTATCGTTTATTTAAAGGGAAGGCGAAAGCGGACGGCCATTATTAGAAATTTTACGCCTGAAATTCAATCCCACCGTTTATCCGGATGGTACTTTAAAATCATACGTTGGAATTCATGCCTTTGATTACATGGCATTATGATCGTTCCCGAAGTTATTGATAAAATCGTAGATTTCCTGATTGGAGCATATTTCATAGTATTTTCTTGCTGTTTCTTTGGTCTTGCGAAGAGTGTTCGGATCGATTTCGAAAACAGTGGCTTCCCTGATGATCAACTGCTGGTAATTGCCGTTTAATGTTGGCACCTTGCCGGAGTAGAACTGGATATCTTTTGCCTGCCCCTCTTTGAAGGTCACTTTTGTCAGGTTAATCTCGCTGGAGAGCTTTAGAAAACCTTCTGCGCTTAATTCGATTCCGTTGACATTGTAGCGCAGGGAATGGTCATCGTTTGTGTCTTCGTTTTCGTCTTCTTCTGCATTTTTAAACACATAAAGATTATAGAAAGGATTTTGATTTCTTATGTGCTTTCGAATATATTTGCTGCAGCCCGACAGACGGTCCGCCATGTTGATGGCTGGTGAGATCATGATTTTAGAATCGCCGTCGTAAAGATACGATGGCGGTCCGGAGCAGTAACATATCCCGATCCCCAGCTCGAGGATCGGGAGATTGTTTTCCTGATTTTTGATGTTATAGCGCTGAACGATCTGCAGCATTCTGATTGCCAGTCCGCAGGCGCGTGCAACACTGTACCAGCCTTGCGGCGTGTCTTTGTTTTCAAAGATCGACAGGATGATGGCGTCTCCTTCAATAAAGACCTTTTCCGCGCGATAATTCCATAGAATCTCGGAAATCGGGTCAAAAAAATTCAAGCTGAAATGTGATGCGGGATTAAGGCCTCTGAGTCTCATCGTGTGACTGATATTGATTGATCCGCGAATGTCCGCTTTCAGGATGACATGATTGATAACGGGCTTTTCTTCTTTTATGCGTTCCGCGGACAGCAGAAATTCAAAGAGCGTCTGGTTTCCTTTTGACAATTGCAGGATTTTTTCTTCAGTCACAATGCTGATGGCTTCCATCGCGTTTTTCAGCGTGAGAGCATTGTAAATATCCCGATGATACCGGACAAACTCGATCAGGAAATTGAACAGATGGACTTTTTTTTCTGCCTGGGTTGCTGCCTTGATCCGTTTGATGGTTTGCCTGAGAGGGGCAAGAGGGAGAGCCCCGCCGTGCAGAGAGCTCTTTCGTTTCAATTCCCGGATGATAGATCTTCTTGACCAGAAATCGACCAGGTATTCCCGGATATACCGCGGAGTCAGGGGTGGACAGTAAACGCCGTACATCGATTTCATTTCATAGGCGGCCACAATCTGCTTGAGTATACCGTTTTTTTTAAATTCTCTGTAAAAAAAATCCAGAAGGATCTGCCGTTTATCTTTCCTGTCCCGGAGTTCTTTGAGCCTTTCACCGGACGCTCCCGCGTCTCTGGCTCTTTCAAGGTGCTCCTGTGCGTCAAAACAGTTGAACATCTCATGGATGTTGCCGGTTTCCATGATCCATTTGTCAAAAATATTATTTCCTTCATTCAAAGGAGGTGAATCTTTAGGGTCATTTGTGTGTTTTGTTTCCGGCAGGTCTTCCTGCTTTATTTCGTTTTGTTGCAGATCCGTTTTACGAAGCAGGCCATAGATCATCGCCTGAACATTGCCATAGGTGTCAGGATCCTGGGATCGTTTGCCCAGAAGGACGTATTCTTCGATGAGAAAAAAATCATCACGCGGATCATCGGTATGGAGTACCGGGTTGTTGAAAAAAACACCGGGGAGAATTTTTTCTTCATCAAAATGCGTTTCACGCATGTTGCGAAGATTTCGATTTTGAATATCCGTAAGCAAAAGGAACATTTCTTCTCCTGCAAGCCGGATAATGCGACTCTGATTCAGTTTGATTTCGGCCAGTTTTTCCCTCGCCTTAAATTCTTCATAATCGGCATGTTTAGCCGATAATTGATAGGCCCTGACCTGCTGCTCAAAATGATCCACAACATTTTTGTATTGGTTCTTGACTTCTTCCAGGAACAATTTCGCCAGCGCGGCCTGCCCCAGGTAATCGATTTGATATTCGCCTTCCGATTTTGCGAGATTGATTCCATCCAGCAAAACATCTGTACAGAGATTTTTCAGAGTGTCCTTCTCATTCTTGCAGGACTCTTTTTTATAATCCCTGTAAAATAGTTCCGCATGACTGTGCTTGATAATGACCAGCAGGGTTGTCTTTTTCAGAGCATTGCATAGTTGAGGACTGATGTGGACATCAAAATGGATGTTGTCCACGCCGAAAGAAAGCCTGTCCAAAGAATAGTCGACAAGATAAGGCTTGAGATGCAGACTTTTGAGCGAAGGCAGTTTTGAGAATGATGAAAAAAAATTCAGCATGGTATCCTTACGGGTGGATGGTCGGTTGTTGCTATTTGCAACTTTTATATCCGATTATCCTGTCAGCGGCTTCCCTCATGCATAAGCGAATGCGAAATTTGTTCAGCGGGAATTCATAAAAATGTATTTATGATGCTGTACTGGAAAAGTCAACCAAGGTCACAAAAAACGCCGCTGTATGAATTTTTGCATTTGATGAATCCTAGCATAAAGCGGCTTGATTTTCAATTTTCCAGTTTTAAAATGTCTGGAATACGGAATCTGCACAGGAAAGGTTTGCAGAGCCTGCCGTTACCGGCTGATCTTTCCATGTTTCAAATACGCTATGATCGATTTAATCCTGTTTTACTTGCCGATGCAGAAACTGGAGAAAATTTTGTGAAGGATATCGTCCTGAACCTTCTTGCCGGTGATTTCATCGAGAGCTTCCAGCGCTTCATGCAGTTCAAAGGCTGTAAATTCCGATGATTGGCCGGTGCTGATGCAATTGTTTGCCGCCGCAAGGCGGGCAACTGCTTTTTCCAGCGACAGTTTATGGCGCATCTGGGTGATCATGACATCATCGCGTATGTCTTCACCGCAGCCGGTCAAATCCGTCAGGGCCTTTTTCAGAGCCTCAAGCCCATCGCCAAATTTTGCCGAAATTTTAAGGGAAGGGGCGCTGGAGAGGGAACCCGCTGCTTCAAGAAGTTGTCCTGTTTCCCAGGCAGAAGGCAGATCCGATTTATTGACGGCAATAATGATCCTGCATGCGCGTTTTTGATTCTCTTTCAGAATCTGCCGGTCTTCGTCCGTGAGCGGCATGCTGCCGTCAAGCAGAATGATAATGACATCGGCCTGTTCCAGTCGTTCCCAGACCAGATCAATTCCTTCTTTTTCAATGGCATCCAATGGTGCGCGGATTCCGGCTGTGTCCGTGAGGTGAATGCTAAGGCCGTCCATCTGGATAGTTTCCGTGATCAGGTCCCGGGTTGTGCCTGGAATATTGGTGACAATCGCTTTTTTTCTGCCGGCAAGGCTGTTGAGCAGGCTTGATTTGCCAACATTGGGTTTGCCGGTGATGACAATCTGGATGCCATCAGTGACCAATCGTGCCTGCCGGTAGGTTGATAATAGACGGTTAATGCCGGTTATGGCTTCGCAAAGCTGATGGGGGCAAGCCGGTGTTTCGTGTCCGGAAATATCTTCCGTAAAATCAATGGACGCTTCAATCTCTGCCAGAGCTTCAATTAGCAGGGCGCGGATGCTGCTGATTTTACGGCCGAGGGATCCCTTCAGCTGGGCCAATCCTATTTGTAAGGCTTTTGACGATTGGGCGGAAATCATTGCGGCAAGCGCCTCAGCCTGCGAAAGGTCCATCCGGCCATTGAGAAAAGCCCGTTCGGAGAATTCACCCGGACGGGCGGGACGGCAGCCCAGCGTAATCAATTGTTCCAAAACAGTCTGAAGGATCAAAGGATTGCCGTGGCAGGAAATTTCGAGCACGTCTTCACCGGTGAAAGAATGCGGTTTGAGCATTAGGGTTATGAGCACTTCATCCAGTACGGTTGCTCCGTCGGCGTCAACGATGTCGCCGTGATATAAATGATGGCTTTGCCAGGTGCAGTTTTTGTGTGCGGGACGGAAAAGATGCTGTCCAAGCTCATGGGCCTTAGGACCGCTGACGCGGATGATGCCCAGTCCAGCCGATCCCGAAGGTGTGGCGATGGCTGCGATGGTGTCTGTTTGGGTCATGTTTTACACATTCCCTTTAAGGAACAAGGAAGAAGGTTCAAGGCCAAGACTAAAGGTGATGGGCAAGGGGCGACAAGATAAAGGGTTACGAGCTATCAGCTATGAGCTACCCACCATCCACCTAAGGCTATTGCCTGTTTTTCGCTTTCGGGTGTCCCCCTGCGTTGCTTCTTTTGGCCGGCAGGACAATGACTTTCCGGTACTCGCCCTCACCGCGGCTCTTGGTAATCAGTTCCTCATCCTCCTGCAATGCCATGTGAATGATGCGTCGATCATGAGCGTTCATGTGACTGAGTGATAAAGGTTTCTGTGTTTTTTTGACTTTTTCGCGAATCCGGTCAGCCATGCCGAGCAGAGATTCTTCTCTTCTTTTGCGGTACTCTTCCGAGTCCACAACAATCATTTTACGTTCAGAATCGGCTTTGTTGACGGCCTTGTTCAGTATGTACTGAAGTGCGTCCAGATTCTGTCCGCGCCGCCCGATCAAAAGACCGCTTTCGTTGCCCGTAATGCTCAGAATGATTGTATCGTCCGTTTCAGCAGCCGTTACCTGGCATTCAAATGTCATTTTACTCAAAATGCCGGCCAGCAATTCTCGGGCCTTCAGAGCGGAAGGCGAGGTTGCGGCAACCGGTACGGCAGAGGGAGGTGGAGTCTTGATAACTTTGGTTTCCCCGGAAACTGCCGCTGGAGCGGCCTGGGGAGCCGGAGTGGTGCGATGTTCAGACTTGCGCCTGGTTTCCGGCTTTGTCTCCTGCTTTCTTTCCGATGTCTTTTCGGGCTTGATATCCGTCTTTGTATCCGGACGGTTTCCCGGCTTTGAAATGGATTTCTCCCGGGGTTTGCTTTCGTTCGGGACAGGCTCGGAAGTGGCGCTGTTCAATGAAAAATTCATGTCGAAGGAAAGCAGGGAAGCACGGATTCTGGCTTTTTTTGCCATAAGACCTAAAAAGCCGCTTGATCCCTCGGAAATGATTTCAATGTTCAACTTTTCTCTCGGTACGCCGAAATCACGGCAGGCTTTTTCGATTGCACCATCAATGGTTTTTTCTTCTATTTCCAGTATTTTTGAACTCATGTTGAACTCCGTATGCAGGGGAACCTTACGCCAGCTTTTTGTTGATATAGTATTGCTGGCCTATCTGTAATATATTGTTGAACAACCAGTAGATGACCAGTCCCGACGGGAAGTTCAAAAAGAAGAACGTAAAAATGACCGGCATAAGCAGCATGACTTTCTGCTGCATCGGGTCACCCATCGCGGGGGTCATTTTCTGTGATATGAATTGCGTGGCACCCATAATTACCGGGGTAATGTAATAGGGATCTTTGGCCGACAGGTCTTGAATCCAGAAGAAAAATGGTGAATGGCGCAACTCGATAGAGTACATCAATGCCTTATACAACCCGAAAAACACGGGAATCTGGATCAGCATCGGCAGGCAGCCGGAAAAGGGGTTGACTTTATGCTCGCGGTACAGAGCCATGGTTTCCTGCCCGATTTTGGTCTGGTCATTTTTATGTTTTTCTTTCAACGCCTCGATTTTCGGTTGAAGTTTCTTCATTTCATTCATCGACTTGTAGCTCATGTTGCCCAGCGGCCAGAAAATGATTTTAATAATAGTGGTCAGAATAATAATTGCGATGCCGTAGTTCTGAACAAAACCGAACAGGAAGTTGAGAATGTACAAAGCGGGAATAGCCAGCCATTTGAACCAGCCGAAATCGATGGCGTTTTCCAGACCGACACCCAGCGTCTTGAGGAGATCATATTGTTTGGGTCCGAGATACAGAGAATATGAGAAAACACTGTTTTGCCCGCCGGGAATAACTTCCTTGCGTCCTTTCGTTCCGACGCTGACCATGTTATTTGCGTCGCGAGTCATGACGACGTTCGTTAAAGAAGGATTTTCGGGGATGAGTGATGCGATAAAATATTTGCTTTCATATGCGCTCCACAGCACGTTTGGCCCAAGAATGCTTTCGCCGTTCAGCTTTTTGACGTCCGGGCGTTCAATGCTGCCTCCGGCTGAAACTGCCGGGCCGTCATGTCCGTAACTGTCATCAACTTTTTGGGGATCAACGTACTGGTACCAGTTGATCACAGGAACCTGTGTAATGGGTGACGAGGTCAGATTATGCACTTTGACTTCCAGGGAGATGGTGTATCCTGCCGGATCAAAGGTAAAAATCTTTTCAATTTTAACGTCGCCGTGGGATCTGGAAAAAACGAGTTGCTGCTTTTCTTTGGCGTTGATTAAATCCAGCTTTCCTGCTGCGGTTTCAAAAGCCGCGTTCGGGGAAATATCGGTGCTGGATTCGGGGAATGTCACGGCGAGCGGGTAGGGCATGCCGTTTTGCACATCGACCAGTTCAACAAATTCCTTTGTTTTGGGTTTAACCGGCTCGTTGCTGCCCGTAAACAATCTTTTTATCTTTGGCCAGAGGTCATCGGTGCATTCATAGCAATCCTGATGATAATCTTTGAGCTTCAGTGATTTGAGGGCAGCACCGCGGGTAGAGAATACAGCCGTATAATGAGGGGTTTCCACAAGGATATCACGTGATGGTGCTTCCGGCTTTGCAGATTCCTCCATCGTTGCAGGTTTCTCAGGAACAGTTGATTTTTCCCGGGTGGATGCAGGTGTTAACGCATTGTCCTTTTTAATCGAGTCGACGGACTGCTGCGGTGCCGCGGCTTTTTGAGGCGGTTGCGGCTTAACAAAAAATGTCTGATACAGAAAGAGAACAGCCAACGACAGGACAACGGCCAGAATAGTCCTTTTATCCATTGAGGATACCTCCAGTTTCAATGTTTACTTGACGGGATCATAACCGCCGGGATGGAAGGGATTGCATCGAAGAATTCTTTTTGCCCCCATGTAGGCCCCCTTTACCGGTCCGTGCAATTGAATTGCATCAATTGCGTACTGCGAACAGGATGGATGAAAACGGCAACATGGCGCGAAAAAGAATGGTGAAATACAGGTCTGGTATAAACGAATCATCGAAACGAGGAATTTAACCAAAGCTTTTTTGAACATTTTTTATCTGCCGGCTTTCCGTGTGAAGAGTTCGGTCAATTCGCTGCATGTTTCCTGATAAGTGAGAGAGGGTATGTTTTTTTTGGCCATGATGACGACATCATGCCCTGCGGGAAACAAGTCTTTGTTGCGGCGGAAGAATTCCCGAATCAGTCTTTTTATCCGATTACGAAAAACAGCGTTGCCTGTTTTTTTTGTGACGGTGATTCCGATGCGCCTGGATCCATTCGGGTTGCCGCATATTATCATGGTAAAGAATTGAGAACTTCTTCTGCCCCCCTGTTTGTAAATAATCTGATAGCTGCTTTTATTTGTGACTTTTTCCGCTCTTCGGAAAGATTGTGCTTTCATGCATAAAAAACCCGCCATCCGTGAGACATGATAACCATCTTTTTATACAGCTAAGCGTTTTCTGCCCTTGGCTCTGCGTCGGCTCAAAACCTGCCTTCCGTTTTTTGTTGCCATGCGGACAAGAAAACCATGGGATCTTTTTCGTTTGGTATTGGATTTGTTGGTCAATGTCTTTTTCATATTTAAACCCCTAAAAGTAATAAGGCAATGCATAAATCATAGTCATATTTGTTTGTCAAGATTAAAGTAGCAAAGTATTTTTTCAGAAAGCGGCTGTTGTGACCCGGTTAGCCGGTTTGCCGGGTAAAAAGGCGGGGGAAGTTTTCTGTAGTGCCTTTTGAACCTGGTGTGATCGTGCGTCATGTATAACAGGCGGGTTTTTGTATGTACGAATCGCTTGACTTTTGCTGGATGATCGCTAATTTAAAGTCATAATAACGGAAGTGGATCGACTGACCGTTTAGAGTGTAGGACTTTTTATTGTAAATATTGAGATATTGTTTTGTGATGGTTTCTAAGTTTTTATTATAACTGGATAAATAATGAAACAATAAATAATCGTAAAATATTGAAAATTTCTGCTTGACAGTTTTGAGCATAGGGAGTAGAAGCTCACTTCTGTTCGTCAGAGATGTGCTTGAAGGTAGTTGATGTTTTCATCATGTTCACCGATGGTATTACTCTTGGTTGTCGGATGATTTCCGGTTGCTGACAGAACAAAAAATTGAAAATTAAGCTTGACAATAAAATCTTAATGATTTATATGTCAATGCTCGTTTCAAGAAGGCTCTTTGGAAATTGAATAGTGGGAAAATGAATTTGTGGGTCCTATTAATTTATTGAAATGTCAAGCGAGTTTATTTAAGGAAGAGCAATCTTCCTTAATACAGGATTTTAAACTGGAGAGTTTGATCCTGGCTCAGAACTAACGCTGGCGGCG
>CAZXIP010000013.1:0-17273 GCA_964640755.1 uncultured Smithella sp.
TGTCCATCCGTGAAGATGAAATCGCCAGCGACCTGATGAGCGTCAACACGCGCCAGGTTAAAATCATCGCCTTTATCGTTTCTTCCTTTTTCGCGGGAATTGCAGGAGGCCTGTTTGCCCACGCTCTGCAGTTCATCAATCCGCGCATGTTTGACATTCTCAAATCCACCGATATCCTGATCATGGTTTATCTTGGAGGCATAGCGTCTATATCCGGTTCGATCATCGGTGCGGTGATTTACACCATTCTTCTGGAAGTCCTGCGTCCGATAGGTATCTGGCGGATGGTGCTTATGCCGCTGATGCTGGTGCTTTTGATGATCTACCGTCCGCGCGGCATCATGGGCATGAAGGAGGCCCGACTGTTTACGCCCCTTCGTGATCTGGTGACGGAAAAACTATGGCGGCAAAAGAAAAGGGAGGCGAGCAATGCCTCTGATTGAAATTTCTAAAGTCACACACCGCTTTGAGGGGCTTTGCGCAGTATCCGACTTCAATCTGGTTTTACAACCGCACGAGCTTATCGGCATCATCGGACCCAACGGGGCGGGGAAGACCACAGTCTTCAACCTGATTACCGGCGTCTACCGCGCAACCGAAGGCAGCATCAAGCTGCACGGGAAGGAGCTGGTAGGCCTTACACCGCACCAGATTACCCGGCTGGGCGTTGCCCGCACCTTCCAGAACATACGGCTCTTCAAGGAACTGTCCGTGCTGGATAATGTTCGAATAGCGCATTACGGCCAGATTGCCTATACACCTGCCGAGGCGCTTCTGCACATCGGGCGATTCCGCTCCGAAGAAAAACGCATCACCAACCAGGCTCTGGATTTGCTGGCGATCTTCAAGCTTGATGAGTCGGCCAATGAAAAGGCCAAAAACCTGCCTTATGGTTTGCAGCGCCGCCTGGAGATTGCCCGGGCGCTGGCCACCGAACCGACACTATTGCTTCTGGACGAACCGGCTGCCGGCATGAACCCCAACGAAATTCTGCAGCTGATGGATTTCATTCGCTGGATCCGTAAAACGTTTTCCGTGACAATCATTTTGATAGAACACCAGATGCGGCTGGTGATGGGTATCTGCGAACGGCTGGTTGTGCTTGATTTTGGAGCAACCATTGCCCATGGGTTGCCTGCAGAAATTCAGGCGAACCCCAAGGTCATGGAAGCTTATCTTGGTGAGGAGGTCGCTTCATGACCAATCCCGATCGCCTTCTGTCTGTTACCAACTTGAGCGTCTCGTACGGTAGCATCAACGCCGTGGATGATATTTCCTTTGGAGTCGCGCGCGGAGAAATCGTCACGCTCATCGGTGCCAACGGCGCAGGTAAATCATCCATCCTGCGGGCCGTCTCCGGCCTGATTCCCTATCAGGGCAGTATTGCATACGCAGGAAAGGATTTGAAAAACATTGCAGCCGATCAGATTGTCGCCGCAGGTATCGCCCACGTGCCTGAAGGTCGGGGAATCTTCGGCAATCTCACCGTGTTGGAAAATCTCAAGCTCGCAGCCTGGCAGCAAAAAGACAAGACTAAAATCACTGATGATCTGGAGCATGTCTTTGAATTATTTCCCCGCCTCAAAGAACGAGGCAAGCAACTTGGCGGCATGCTCTCCGGCGGCGAACAGCAGATGCTTGCCGTTGGTCGTGCGCTCATGACCGATGCGCCAATGCTGCTTCTGGACGAACCATCCATGGGGCTCTCGCCCGTTTTAGTGCGCGATATTTTCAAGATCATTCAGGAAATCAATCAGGCGGGGAAAACCATACTGCTCGTAGAACAAAACGCCAACATGTCTTTGCACATCGCCTCGCGCGGCTACGTGCTGGAAACCGGCCGCATCGTTCTTTCGGGCACCGGCAAAGAACTGACAGGTAATCCCCGCGTCAAAGAAGCCTACTTAGGGGGTTAAACCTTTTTACCCCCCCCTTTTTTTTCTAAAACGGGATTAAGGGGGATTCTTTCTGTCATGTCATTGCGGGCCATCTCTCAGATGGCGTGGCAATCTGTTTTTTTAGTCAACCTTCTTTTAACCGTGAACATTGTTTATTAGGTGGGAATCCAGCGTTCGTCATGTCGAACCACAGGAAACTTCCGTGTCTCGATAAATGAAACGTAAATCGTAAGACGGCGCAAGGAGTTACTCGTAGGGCCTAGTTGTGTGATCAGGCGGCCAGTTTATCATTGACATGCACTGTGACTTTTCTTATACTTTCAACTAAAGGCAGGGTGATGATTATGATGCCGCTGATAATGAAAACGATAAGTATTATTCTTCTGATTGTTTTTATACTATCCGTCGTTCTGCTTATTCTTACTTTCCGTAAACCCAGAAAGGTTTCCGTCTTTTCCCTGATGCTGGCGATGATCATCAGTCTGATCACCCTGACTGTATTTTCATTACTCACCCACTATCGACCGTCCCTGCTGCTTATGGCGGTAATGGTCGTTGCAGGCCTGCTGATCGGGGTGGTCTGGTCCCAGGCAACCCGCATCTATGTCGAAAATGGTAAAGTGATGTCGCACAATTCGGTGTGGTATCTCGTGGTCTGGGGCGGCATCTTTGCGATGACCCAGTTGATCGCCATCATTACAAACAGACTCCCACCGGTAATCATGGCGCTGCTGGTGATGAGTACGGCATCTGTCATCGGGATGAACGGAAGGATCCTCGGAAAGTATTTTGCCGCAAAATCAATGATCACGGTGCCGGAAGCATCGTCGAGCCAGTGCCCCAAATGCGGGGCCTTGGTTGTAAATGGGACCAGATTTTGTGGCAAATGCGGAGGGAAACTGTAACAGTGAAGAGGTTTAAAGATGATGATTGATATTGCCATCATAAGCAAAATCAGGAAAGCAGCCATGTGGGCGGGGTTGTCGCTGGCGGCTTTCTTCGGAATTATTGCGGTCATCTCTCTGGTCATATCAGGAGGTGCATTTGAAAAACCCATGCAGTACCGAAATGTTATTCCGGACATTACATTGAATCCGGGAGAGAGAAAAGTGCTTGAGTTCGAATCCTTTTGTCTTGACAGCGGCCGGGGCAGCCCTCGACGTGGTGACGACTATTCTCTTATGAACACGCCTGCCATTAAGCTCAGGCCATACCTGAGAGATATTTTCAACGAGTACCTGTCTCATCCGTCCAGGTGGAACCAGGGAGATGTTCAGCAGGCCGTCTGGTACACACAAGGGAATAAAAAGTGGCAGGATCTTCAGCCTGAACAGCGGAATTTCATCATGACCGCCACGGGCAAGGAGGATCCGATTTCCGGCCATCCCGTGATCCTGCTTGGCAGGATGGCTTCCATTTTCGGCACGGTGGTTAAAACAAATCTTTTACTTGCGTTTCTCGTTCTGGTTCTGATGGTGATTGCCCTGCCGTCACCTTCCTTGTACCTGGAGAGGGGTATTTCATGGATGGTGAGTCCCCGTCTTGCACAGAAGATTACGAGGGGGCGACCCGGCGAGATTATGGATGATTTTGCGGTTAACAATAAACTGGAAAGCCTTCGTTCTCATGTAGATGTTCTTTTTACCCGGCTTGTCTATCTAATTTTTTCCTGGAGGCGTTAATGGGTTTTTTAGGAACCTACGGCCATATTCTTTCCTATTTTGGCATTGTCTTTCTGGGGATTGCCATACTGGTGTCCCTGTTTGTGATTATTCCTGCCTCCTACTGGCTTTTTTCCTCCCTGTCATCGAACCGCGGCCCTGCTGTCTTCAGACGGCTCTTTGCGATGCTGGTCATTATTCTGGTTTCGTCTTCCTATCTGAATTCGCCGACTTTTTACGGAATGGCCCAGTGGCGGAAAACCACTCTGATCTGCTTCTTTATTATCGGTATCGTTATACCGGTTCTTCGGATCGACCTGTTACATCTTGACCGCTCTTCAGACCGCTTTCTGGCCATGCTTGCCGGTATGTGGTGGCTTATTCTTATCATCAGTGAGGCACTCCTTGTTTCAGGAGTAGAGGGGCAGTCTGTTCTTCTTTATATTTTTATTGCCGTCACGGGTTTTTTGTGCGGAGCCATTCTCGGTACAACAGCGGCCAGAATTGCAAAGCAGAAACTGGAC
The DNA here is from genome assembly GCA_964640755.1 of uncultured Smithella sp. Classification (GTDB taxonomy): domain Bacteria; phylum Desulfobacterota; class Syntrophia; order Syntrophales; family Smithellaceae; genus UBA8904. The sequence goes on from CAZXIP010000013.1 coordinate 4,084, forward strand.
CAATCTGAACCGGAGGCAGGCAGTTTATGAAACAAAGCAACAGCATGAACGTGAAGGTAAAGATTCTGGTTGCAGAAGCGTCGGGATTCTTAATCGGCCTGTTCGCCATGGCCTTATTAGTCTGTACGTCTATTCTCTGCTACGCGGAAAATGGGAAAGTGCTTTCCCTCAATGATGCCGTGGATGACGGACTGGTGCGCATTGTTGATTCGAAAAGCCGTGGCGGTTTTTCCCGCTTCACGATGGAACTGGAAAACATCGGCGGCAAGCCTGTGTCGATTGATCCCTATGGGAGCGCCTTTGATCCACCAGGCGGCGTGCGAACCCAGCGGGTTGGCATCGGCCTTCCCTTAAAAATAGGTGACCAACGGATCGATACGCGGAAAAAGCTTTCAACGGATCCTTCCCAGGAGGCTCCTGTCGGAGAAGCGGCAACTCAAAACGCCCCCGGGAAAATTCCTGACGGCGCGCTTCCCGCAGCAGCCGGTGCAGCCGCGGCTGCAGCCGCGGTCGGAACAGCTCTCACCGGGATGGCCCAGGGGGTAGGGCCAAAAGAAGCGATCAGTGATCTTATGGGGCTCATGCAGGGAGAAGGTGAGCCGGTAGCAGACGATATTCAGGCAGTTTCCGATTTCGACTACCAGACGGGTATCATCAAATCATACCGCGACCAGGATATGACAGAACTGGATTATCAAAAACAACGGCTTCAAGCCGCAAAAGAACAAGGTGCGGAAGATGTTGTCCGCGATGCCGAGGCAGCGGTCAGGAGACTCAAGAACCAGATTGACAACTATGACAAAAACCTTGCCGACCTTGGCCTGAAGCCCCTGGAGCATACCGAAATGGAGAAACGCTCCTTTGATTACACCCGGAACGACATCGGGCAAGAAGTGAAGGCCGATCTCGCCGCAGAAGCCGTAGGAACGATCTCGGATACCGACCGCATCGGCATTGACCTCTGGATGATAGATAACGCGCCAACGGAACAGTCTTACAATGACATGAAGAACCTTGTGAATACAATGACCGTTAAGACAGAGGACGGCACTGTCGTTGGCGACAAGGCGTCGATCCTGAAAAGTCTTGGCAATGAACTGGAGCGAACCAACAAGCCCACTTACACCTATTTCGAAAATTATGCTCTACGTGAAGAAATCATGGAAAACGCAAAGGGCGAGGATGGACTGGTTGAAAAAATTGAGGGCTACAAGGAAGAGTATGATGATCTCAAGGATGCGGCTGATACGATTACCGGTGGGGCCCCTGAAGAGCATCTGGAAGAAAAGCACAAAGAAAAAATGGAGGGATGGGAAAAAGACGGTAAAAGCCCAGGCAGTCAGGCCATAGACGGGGCAAAAAAGATCAAGGAGTATTACGATGCGGCCAAGACCATATCGGATGATGCCAAGGGTTACATGGCAGCAGGCAATAGCCGCACCCTTGCAGTGACCAAGGCTACGACCCAGTATTTAGTTGATACCGGGCTAAATACAATTCTGGACAAGAACCCGGTAATGAAGACGGTTAACACGGTACTCACGTACGTGTCTCCTGAAGGAAAGGAGTTGACCGCCGGGAAGGGATTGAGAATACTTGTAGACAAGGCTTTCGATTCCGCAACGGGTGAACTTGATCACAAGGCTGTGGAAAAGCTTGATTTCAACAGCCCTGAAGTTAAGGATGCTGTCAGAGAAGGGCAGATTAAAGGCCTTGAGAAGCGTCTGGGTAGTTCGGGCCTGTCGGAAAGCGATCGGCAGGAAATCATGGGCCGTATCACAAAACTGAGGGAAACGTAAAAAATGCAATGTCCCCAATGTAAGGCGGCGTGCGAAAGCTCGGACAAGTTTTGCATGTCCTGTGGATTTCTTCTTGAAAGCGCGGGAAACCGGTGCCCGGAATGCGGTAATACAGTACCGCAGGGAGGCCGTTTCTGTCCCGGCTGCGGCAGGGATATGAAGAAAACACAAGGCAATGGTCACATCCTTTTGAAGCAAGAGGAACTTGCCGCCATAGCCGGCAGCCATCAATACACGGCACTGTCACCACTGGCTGTCTATTATCAGGGGCCTGCTGAAAAAAAACAGATTGCCCTGGAAGCAACGCTGCTCAACGCAGTTCTCCGTCCGTCGCGGGCGTTTTTCTTCATGGAGCTGTCCGCGAATTCGTTCCGGCAGGATGTGCTGCTGGTCAAAGATTCCTCGTATTTTCGATGGGAAGAACATGATTCTGGCGTAAGCATTTCCAACGAAGCGAGCCCCCGGGTTTTCATTGAAAGGACTGCTGAAATGCTCGGGCAATACATGGTAAATGAAAATAGCTCATTGGTGAAGATAAAGAAAGAATCGCTCAGAACGCTGATTGCCGTTGCCGTTCTCTGCCGCGAACTGTCCGCCATAAATCAGGCGGCCTCGTTCATTACAACGTCCCATCTGGAAGCCTTTCTCGGCGGCAAGGAGGGGCTTCCGGAAACCATTGAAGAGCTTTCGCAGCAGGGGTTTGTGAGGCTTATCGGGAACACGGATCCTCTTATCGTGCTTGAGCCCGAAGGTGAGGAACTCTTTCTGCTGCTCAAAGCATATGACAGGTTCATTATCACCCAGGTGTTGGCAGAAGGCATGTCGGAATATCCATCGATAAATTTCGCGGCACGCAAAGGTCGGCTTTTCCTGATTACGAATGATCAAGAAAGCGGCGATATGGTTGTCAGAGGTTTGGATCGGGAAGGAATGCGTTCACTGATCAACTGGTCATGGATCAGCACGTTAAGCGCGCAGTAAAGACAGGAAAGTGAGAACTGAATGATCTGTAATAATTGTAATGCGGCAATTCCCGACGCCGCGGTGTTTTGTCCGGCATGCGGGAAAAAGGCCGGTGAAAAGGTGGAAAGCAATCCTGTGAGCAAGAAATGTCTCCAATGCGGGGCGGAAAATCCCCTCGAAGCTAAATTCTGCAGGGTTGACGGCTGGCAGTTTCCGCAACCAGAACCGGGATCCGCTGCAAAACAGCAATCTTTACAGGAAAACCAGGGCGAAAGGATATGCCCGACCTGTGGAACTTCAAATCCGGCAGGCGCTCAATTCTGCAGAAATGACGGCAGCCCTCTCGATCAGGCGGCTCACGCCTCTCTGACACCGGAACCCGGGGTGGAGGAAAAGGCCGGCGAACAGGTGAAGGCTGAGACGGAAAATGCAGTGACTGAATTGGAATCCGGAATGAAACGGGCTGCTGAACAAGAGAGCCGGGGTGAAAGGGTGGTGTGCCCGACCTGCGGAACATTAAATGCACCAGGTGCCCGGTTTTGCAAGAATGACGCAACTCCACTCGATTCTGTTGATCAGGCTGTTGTGAGACCGGAAACCGCGGTCCAGGAAAAGATGGTGGAGCGGACGACGATCGTGCCGGAAAAGGAAACACTGAAAACGAATGCAACGGAAGCGGGAGCGCAGCGGAGCTGGTTGTCTCTGGCTGTTGTGCTTGCTGTGCTCTGCGTTGCCGCGATTGTTGTCTACTGGCTGTTTACAAGAACTCCGGTCGACAGGGCTCCGAAGCCGCTCCCGGGCAGCGTCGTTGCCGTACCAGGTGGTGAACCCCCGGGAGCCATGCCGGAAAGCGCGGTGGTTGCACCCGGTGCTCAAACATCACAGCAGTTGCCGGAAAATACTGTTGCAGCGCCAGTCGTTGAAACTCCACAACAGATTCCGGATAATAACGTTGCGGCCCCAACGGTTGATTTGCCGCGACTCGAGGGTCAGATCAACAGAGCTCTGAGGGCGGCAGGGATTGACGGGGTTACGGCACAGGTGAATGATGCCGCGGTTGTGACGCTGAAAGGGGTTGTAAAAGGCGCGCAGGACCGGCAGAAAGCTCTTGAGATTGTAAAGACTTTCAAGGAAATCAGCCAGGTGAATGATATTATTTTCATCATTGAAAAGTGAGGGTGACTTATGCAGGAATCTGATGAGGATAGAAAAATGAAGGCTTCTTTGCGTCAGAGGTTGGCTGTTAGTGTTTTCGTGCTGGTTGTTGCTCTTGCGGGGTGTCCCGCGCCTGCCCCGAAACCCGATCCCGTTGTTCCCCCTGTTCCTCCGCCCGTTGTTCAAAAGGACAGGATTATGGTTAAAAAACTTTTAATCAGTCCATCTGCTGTATCTGCCGGCGGCACTCTTCGTCGTGAAGTGAAGTATTCCGTATCTACGGCGAAATCGGGGAAGCTCAGGTTCACAGAGGTAATCGTTATTTCGGGTAAAGCTATAAACATGGAACTTTCAAGAAAAGAGCTGGAGAAAGGAAAGGGCGATCACGTTTCATCTTTTCAATTCAAAGTTCCGGAAGGATTGCCGCCCGGAGAATACCAGCTAATCACGAATTTTACGTTAGGGAAAAGCAGCAGAAAAGCAACAGGCCGTTTCCGCGTTAAATGACGGGATTCTTTTGCGGACAGGATATTGTGTTTTCAAGCCGCCCGGTCCGTCATGATATTCTTTTCTTTTAATCAACAGGAAATGCGGATCAATCATGAATCCGTATTTCATTTTCGTTTGTGATTTAGCGATTGATTTTTTTTGCTGGAGAGCGCTTCGGAATTCAGTTCACGATGTTACGGGCTGACGGTATTGCAGCTTCTGCTATTGCGGACAAAACAGCTTTTTATCAGAAAGCAGAAAAAACGTCATGAAAAAAAGTATTTCAACCATATACAGAAAAATCATTAGCGGCACTGGCAATAAGTCTGAGTTCGGCAAGACAGTCAGATACCTGATTGTCGCACTGATATGCCTTTTTGCGCATCTGGCCGTTATGACGGGTTATGCCCGGTCTGATAATCTTTCCCGGCAATATACCGTAATTTCCGAATCCCGTTTTGAAAGGCACACCGAAGGGCAGAAATGGAAAATCGAAATACTCCTTGAGCAGGGGGAACGTCATGCCGACCCTGAACCGTGGTGCGGAAACGGCGAAAAATGGGAAGGCTATTTTTCCATTCAGGTCAAAAAGGGTAATACCTTACTTTCAAAGCAGTCTCTCAATAAATTAATGTTCCCTGATGAAAAAAAACCCGGACCCCTGAGTTTCTGGACGCCGGAGTTTTCCCTTGTTTTAAATGATTACAACATGGATGGACAAACTGACTTTAACATCGGCCAGTATGGATCATGCAATGGAAACCATTACAAGCTCTTCACGGTTAACCCGGATGGTGCCATTTCCCCTCTTCCCGTAAAAGACGCCGCAGGTTTGTTCGTCATGGGGGCTCAAAAACAAAATTCGACCGGTCTAATCCGCACCGGGAAAGGGCTGCTGATTCACCGATATTACGATAATACAGCCGGTAAAACTCTCACAGTCCATTATAAATGGGAAAATGGACAATTCACGCCTGTAAGGAAAATCATCAAATGAAAAAAATTATAATGCTTCATATTATTTTTTTTGTTTTGTGCGGTCATGCATTTGCCAATGTTTCCCGTTTGCATAAAGATCATCATTTCAGTGGAAACATTAATGCGTTAAAAACATCAGACCGGTTAAAATTATGCAGGGAAGACATAAAGGTTACTTTCCCCGTGATCGAACTCGACAATGAATCCCTGCAAAAGAAGATAGATGTGAACATTAGTTATGTTATAGAAAACCAGTCGAAAGCTGCCATTGACATACCATTACAATTCCTTGGAATAAGCGTATCTGATCCGCTTATTCTGTTGAATGGAAAATCTCTTTCATTCGGGTTTGTAAGAGACAGCAAAGCGGAACAGGAATTCCTTGTCAGGATCACCGGGCATCGGTACCAATGGAACAAACAGCGATATGAGCAGTATTTTATGTATCTCGACTACATAAACTCAGGGAAAAAGATGTCAAGGAGCGCCTCTCTTATTCAGCTGACATTCCCGGAATTTATCAAGATTGTGCAAAGTGTTGAAAGTTTGAGTGATGTCTTTCCAGAGACCGGACCGTTTAACATTGTTCGTTTTAATGCAAAGCTGATGCCTGGTAAAAATACCCTGACCATTAAATATCGGCAGGGCATGTATGTTGACGGGCGGACAGCTTATATCGGAGGACCCGTGTTCGTGTGCGGATTTGAATATCTTCTGTATCCGGCGTTTACCTGGAAAATGAATCCTGATTTCGAGCTTTTCATATCTGTGGCACTGCCCGATTTTCAAAAAAAAGGATGGTTATGGGACAGCAGAATTACCCCGATTACTGAAAGCAACCTCACATTTCACAAAACGTACAATCCTGAAACCCGTCGAACAACATATGAAACGCGAAGTAAGAGTTTCCCCGCGCCGGTGTTAGCCTTTATTGTGCGGAGGGATCAAAAAGAATAAGTATCAACACACGCGGCTACTTTCCCGATGCTTTTCGCAAGGCTTTATTCATTGTCTGTCTGCACATTTCCGATTGGCATGACTTAAGTCCCATTTTATATAAATTTATGGCGTCGGCCTTGCTTCCCGAATTTTCAAGGATTGCTCCTATCTCTTCCAGGATCAGGAAATTAAGATCCTTCGGGTCCCTGCATCTGCCATTCTTTACTGTTTTGATGTCGTTTGTACCGGAGGCGAAATCACCTTTGAGATAATAGATCAGGGCACGATCGACGTAGGTTCCGCAAAGGGTTTTATCCATATAGAGGGCTTTGTTGGTTAACTTCAGGGCGTTGTCAAAGTTCCTGTTTTTCGCCTCTTGATATCCGGCAACCCGATACTCCATGATTAGTTCCTTTTTTATAATATTAAGGTTGTCCCTGCTACAGGTATCTTTGATGACTGCAGGCGAACTTCCTTTCATTACAATAAAACGGTCACCGGGTAGAAGAGAACCGGCCACTGATATTGTTTTCCCTTCGTAAGAAGGAATGTCGAAATTCTGCTCTATTCGTATAGGGTAGGCTTTAACCGGCCTGCCTGTTTGAGAATCGATCATGATGCTGAAGAATCGGCCGTCGATAACACAGCCGGTAAGTGTTTTCCTGACCGGCATTGATGCCTCAGCCTTAACAGGGATCAAAAGGGCATGTGCCTGAATCAGAATGAAGAGAAATGCTGCCATTGCCAAAGCCTTTTTGCTGTGGCGAATCGTTTGTATTTTACCGGTGGAATACATTGATGATATAGCCTCAATTGATTTTGTTCAGTGTTTTTCGCTGGCGGACTTTAAAGCCTTGCGTATTGCCAGGCCCGGATTGCCCAGCCAGCGCTGCTTTTCCGTTATAAGCAAGGCCCAGGCCCGGCTGGCGTCAGGGGTAAAAATGACATAGATTTGATTGCCACCACAGTCGTGCGTCTTGCAGAACCAGGCCAGCCGGTACTTTCGGTCTCCGATGGATACGGTTTCAACCGGCGTCGACGGGCCGTCGCAGTCAATGCCGTAGCATACAACCCAGTTGTCCACGCCCTTCTCTGCGGCAAGCATGGCGTTCCATGCCGCACGGTAAGATTTTATTTTCAACAGGTCGCACAGATACTGCTCTCCGGCGAAAGACACAGTAGCGACGAACAAAAAAACAATGATGGCCGCCGTACGTTTATACATGACTTTAATCCTTCTTTGAATTAGATCACGGAGGCCTGCACTCTTTTTGTCACATCAACGACTGGTGAGCTTTACGGCCGTATACACGTTCAAAGGCTTTACAGAACGGGCAGAGGTCTTGCTCAATTTGTTTGACAAACCAGAACGCAGCCCCCTGTTGTTTTTTGCGGGCATGTTTGCAGACCGGACAACCGGCACAGACTTTGGCCATTTTGCGGTCCCTGTCTGTAATTTTATTCTTTCCAGATTTTCCAGTCGTATTCTTTTTTGACATTATTGATTCCCTCAAGAGTGCTTTGCTTACACGATAATCGCATTGTTGGTTCAGGCATGCTTCAGAACGATCCCTCCCACGATATTGGATACACTTTCACAGACATCAATTGCTTCTTCCAGCCGCTCAAAGATTTCTTTCCATTTGAGCAGTTCGATGGCGTCTTGTTCTTTGATGAAAAGGTTGGTGATAATAGTTCTTAAAAGGACGTCTCCCGCATTTTCCAAAGTGTGGATTTCCACACAGCCGTCCAGAATCATCTGGCTGTTTTTCATATTACGCAAGCCGTGAACGACTTCCTTTATTTTTTTTATCGCCTGAGAGAGAATCTCTGCCTGCTTGATAATTTCATCATCCGGGCTCTTTACCTTATACATGTGGAGGCGGATTCCGACCCCTTCAATGTGATCCAGGATGTCATCCATTTTATTGACCAGTGCGTATATGTCTTCACGATCAAGGGGGGTCAGGAAGGTTTTGTGCATTCTTTCATATGTTTTGTGAGCAATGCCGTCTGCTTCATGCTCGATTTCTTTGAGCCGGGAAACCCTGGCAGCGGAGTAATTGTGATTTCGGGTCATATCAAGGAAAAATTGACCGCCTTCATCAATCTTGTTTGCAAGTTGTTCAAAATAATCAAAGAAATTATCTTCTTTAGGAAAAAGGCGCACGATAAATCTCTCCTTTTACATTCCCCCAACGTTGGCATTCACGTTTAAGGGGTCTTTTACCACATGTTCAGATTGCCGTCAGCAATTTTTCATCATTTCCGGGAGATATGTTTTGCAGGCATATGTAGAAATATTCTAAGTAGATGCCTGTTGCAATGATTCTGCCAGTTGCTGTAACTCTCCTCGATTGAGATTCAAAGAAACCTTGCCGCCGCCGGGATGTGCAAATGTCAGAATTGCACCATTTTCCGTTCTGTCAACCTGCCATCTGGTTTCCGGAGGGAATTTTACCTTCGTCGAAAGCCAGTCAGCGGCCTCGAACTCGGCGATCTGAACCAGGACGCCAAACGCGTGGCGGGGGTGAATAAAAATTTCCTTCCAGATACCCCCGGGATATACATTGTGGCCAAAGAAAGGGATTCCATGCTTTTCGAGATGGGACATGGCTTTGGCCAGATCCGGTGTCTGCAGGGTGATGTGGTGGACTCCTCCCTCTCTGTCTTTCAGAAAACCGTCCAGAAAACTTCCCTCCTCCGTGGGCGATATAATCTCAAGCCGCGACAGATCGCCGAGAGAAAAGAGCTGCCAGAAAAAACGGGTTGCAGGATCACTTGCCCCGGCGCCGTCAATGGCTCCCAGAATGTCACGAAAAAAATGTTCAGCCTTTTTCTGATCTCTTACCGCTATGGATACATGGTCAATGCGTGAAATCATCCTGCCCTCCTGACGGGTGTTATTTGTCTATTTTTAACCACATAAATAAAAAATGCAGTCAATCAACATCTGCTTAAATGGCGGAAAAAGAACCAGACTTCCTTGCCCGTGCCACGCCCAGCATGTACTCATCCATCGATTTAGCCATCTTGGGCACATAGGATCCCAGTGCCATGGTGAGGCAGCCCTCACGGTCATCTTCGGTAACAAAGATCACTCTTTTGTTTTCCGCTGCGCCTTTGAGGATGCCCGCCGCCGATTGTTCCGGTGTGATGGCCGAGTCGGGGATCGGGCCGCCGCCCCAGATGGCCGTTGCAACGGTGCCCGGGATAACGGTGGAAAATCGAATCCCTTCATCCCAGTATTCATAGCGAAGCGAGGTGCTCAGAGCCAGCACGGCCGACTTGGTAGACGAATACATGCTCTGATAGGGGAAATGAACGTAGGCAATGCCGGAAGCGGTATTGGCGATATGTCCGCTCTTTTGTGCCTTCATGTATGGCAGGGCTGCACGCACGCCATAAATTACACTGTAGAAATTGATGGCGAAAGCCTTTTCCCATTTATCGTTGTCCTGCTCTTCAAAAGCACCGGACAGGCCAAGACCGGCATTGTTGAAAAGCAGGTCGATTCGTCCTCCGCCAAATGCGGCCGCCGCGTCCACCATGGCTTTGACGCCGGCTTCCGAGGTCACGTCGGTTTTTACTCCCTGCACTTTGCCGGGATACTTTTCGCTTAGCCGGGCAACATGTCTTTTGAGGTTGTCCTCGCTGATGTCCGCAACAGTCACCGCCCTGGCCCCCATTTCCAGCATGCCTTCCACCAGTGCCAGCCCGATGCCCGAAGCGCCGCCGGTCACTGCCGCCGTTTTATTTTCATAGTATTCTTTCATGGCAATTCTCCTTATTTCTATGTCAGATTTCCTTCATAATCCTGTCATGGAATTGTTTCACCGTCATGCCGCCGCTGTTCAAACTATGGTTGAACATTTGCTGCAGGAATTGTTCATTTGCCTCAGGGTTTTCCGTGGCGTTGCGATATATCCTGCGGGCTGTGTCCACAATGGGCAGTACAATCCTTCCCTGCTCAATGCCGTCAAGAATCTCGATGCCGGCCTGATCAATGCTGATGGCGTCGGGCGGTATGTTTTTGGGGTCGCCGAATATTTCTGTGGCGACCTCGGCCGGGCAGACTACCGTTACCTTGACGTTGAAAGGGGCCAGCTCGAACCGTAGACATTCAGTCAGGCCACGCACGGCGCATTTGCTGGCCACATAAACACTTTGCAGGGGCAGCGGTACAATCGCGGCCACAGAGGCGATATTGACGATATGCCCGCTTTCCCGTTTAAGCATGTAGGGCAGCACCGCCTTGACGCCGTGAATCACGCCATACAGGTTGGCATCGATCACTTTCCGGATAGTGTCCATATTCTCCGTTGCGAAGAATCCGCCCCAGCCCACGCCGGCGTTGTTGAAAATATAGTCTATAGCGTTTTTCCCCTCGACCCGGGTGATGAAAGAACGGAAAGCTTCATAATCGGTGACGTCCAGCTGTTCGGCGCGGACTTTGCTGCCGTATTCGGACAGAGATTTCCCGGCTTCCAGAATTTTCTTCTCCGTGCGTCCGACCATAAACACAGTGGCGCCTCTTAACAGCAGCTGGCGGGTGATCCCCAGGCCGATGCCGGAACCGGCACCGGTGACAATACATACCTTGTTTTTAAAAAATTTGCTTCTGTCTTCCATCGTGAGTCTCCTTTTAAACAGTTGTAATCAACAATATAAATATAATCAATATTCAGAACGTTTGTGCTTATTTCCTGTTATTCTTTAGGAAAGTTCCGTTGTTCAGAGAAACTTACGTGCCGTTGCCCGCATCACACTGCAGTTTGTCCAGCAGGATAAGGAGATGCAGCAAATATAAAAGAACGCATCCATTGGCGGCCAGAATCACGCCAATGACCAGTCCGGGGACCAGACGGGGCACAAGCATCGATGTGCCGAACATAATTGTCAGCAGATTCATCGTTAGTTGCACCGCAAATAGTTTTTTTAGAATCGTGGGGACGGGACCTCGAGTTTCATCAGATCGGCGCAGCAATGGAATGAAAATGTTTATCAGAGTGACCAACCCGCCCAGGATATTGAGCACACCGACAAGAACCGTCAACAGAGGAACCAGAATGTCCGGAATAATGCATGACACAATGCCGAGCGCGGCAAATAAAAGTCCTGACAGGATCATCAACCGCGACCGGGGAAACGGACCAAGCGGCGTGTTCCCGGATGCAAGCATCTGGACTGCAAAAATTACCATGAGAAGTCCGAGCTGTGCGCTTGCGGAAAATGAAAGTTTGCCCAGATTAACGGGAATCAGCAGGGTTCCAAGAAGCACCATGAAAATACCCATCAGCAGAAGCATCGCCTGATCGATGGAAAACTCAATATCTCCCTTATGACGTTTTTCCGCTTCAGGATACGTTCGGTAAATGGACCCGAGAATGCAGGCAAGATAAACGACAGCCACCCCGTACATCAGAACGGCCGCCGCCGTCATTGCCGTGGAGAGTATCCGTTGATTCCACAGCAGCAGTGCGATCAGCATGGACAAGATATAGACCATGGAACATGCAAAGATCAGATGCCGGAAAATTCCTCTAAGCTTTATCCAGGTTCGAAATTTGTTTTTGGCAAGCACCATCTGCACGAATAGCAGGAAACTGCCGGGGCCAAAACAGATAAACAGCAGATTGCGGGAGAGACGGGTCAAAACATCGGGAATGAAACAGGTGACAATGCCCACGGCGGCAATCACGGCGCCAACGGCAATGATAAGCTTTGATCTGCGCACATCTCCAAACGGCGTTTTCCCCATTGTTACGATCTGGAGAGCGAACATTACCAGAAGCAATCCATATAAACCGTTCTCGTAATAAGGAAGCGCTCCTGAAGATACCGGAAAGAGCAGTATGCCGGTGATCAACAGGGCCATGCCCGCGATTAGCAGAATCAAAACTTCTAGAGGAATATCCACTTTCTTAAGCAGTGAAGAAATGGTCATGCCGAACATCCTTTGTTCGTAATGATTGTGCGGCTCTTGATCAAATTCATACCACATAACAGACTGACGTGCCGCTAATTATTAAGACAAGAATTGTCTAACGGCACATAACAGGTTTATGGTGTTTTGTCGAACAGCTTTCGGAAGAATCCCCCTACGTCAAGCACTTTTTCACGGACGGCATCCATGACAGGGTTTACCGAGTGGTTGGGACAGGTTTCCCTTGGCGCCGTTCCTGTCAGGTAGGATTCCCTGAATGTTTGAGGGCATGCTTCCGTGGTCAGGAAGCCGGACTCCGGATCGATCAATGCCGTTTCGATTCCTTTCGGGGGGATAAAAGCAGGCGGCCCCGAATGCGCATAGAGCGTCCGAAGAAACATGGCACTGATGCGGAGCGCTCCGGTAGCTCCTGTTAAGCCGGTATCGGCCCCTGAATCATACCCCACCCATACCGCCAATACGATGTCGGGAGTAAAACAGACAAACCAGGAGTCACGGTTTTTGTTGGTTGTTCCGGTCTTTCCTGATACGGGAAAGCCGATCTTCAGTGACTTTGCTTCTCTTGCCGTGCCCCGCGCAACGACGCCTTCGAGGGCATGAGCAGCAAGATAAGACACGCGCGGATCAAACACCTGTTTGCGTTTGACGGATCTTTCAATGATAGCACTGCCGTCTGGCGCGATGACCGTATAAAAGGGCAACGGGTCAAAACGGATGCCGCCCGAGGCAATGGTGGTGTATGCATAGGCAAGTTCAACAGGTGTGACTTCGAGGCTTCCCAACGCCATGGATGGAACGGGAAGAAGGCGGCTGCTGATGCCCGCCATGCGCGCAGTGTTGAGCACCTCCTGAAGGCCGATGTCATTGGCCAGCCGCACGGTGGCCGTGTTTACGGAATCTTCGATGGTTTTCCTGATCGT
>CAZXIP010000013.1:17373-19761 GCA_964640755.1 uncultured Smithella sp.
CCTTCCATTCCCATTTCTTCGTTTGTGATGCGCTTGATGTAATCAATGAAATGCGATGACATGTGCACGGGAGTGCCGCCGGACTTGAGTTTCACCGGTGTATTGGATGCCCGCAGAAACTCATCATCGGAAATCATGACCAGTTTCTGCATACGGGCCAGGATGTTATTTCGGCGCGTTTTGGCGGTTTTGGAGTTCGCAAAGAGATAGTATCGGTTCGGGGCATGGATGATCCCGGCCAGCAGGGCCGCTTCTTCAAGTGACAAATCCCGGGCGCGCTTCTGAAAATAGAAACCTGATGCGTCTTCAACGCCGTAGATGCTCTCGCCGTTTGCCTGCCCCAGATAAATTTTGTTCAGATACATTTCCAGAAGCTGCTTTTTTGAGTAGCGCAGTTCCAGCGCCAGCGCAAGCTCGGCTTCATGCAGCTTGCGTGCGATGGTTTTTCGCGGAGAAAGAAAAAAGTTTTTTGCCAGTTGCTGCGTGATGGTGGAACCTCCCTCGACATACCGCTGTGCCCTGACGTCGGCAATGAATGCCCTGGCGATGGCGAAAATATCGATTCCAAAGTGGGAATAGAAGTGTGAATCTTCAGAAGCGATGACCGCATTCTGCAAATGAGGAGAAATAGCGGAAAGGGTGACCTGATGCCTGGAATCAAGTTTTGGACTGATGATGCGGCTGATTTCTTCCGGTTCGAGCTGAATCGACTTCAGCTTTTTGCCCGTCAAGGATGCAATCGATATGACCCGGCTGCCGCTCACAACGATATCCACCGGCTCATGAACTTGCCCGTTATCCTGGATTCCTATGTCGCGCAGGAAAATCCGGATAAGCCCTTTCTCCCGGGAAAATGTTCCTGCGGCTAATGGCTGGCCCTTGACTTCACGGTACGAGAGCCGTTTCAACCGGTCGGCAAAACGGATGTTTTCCAGATCATCGCCTTTACGGATTTCCATTGTGCGTCCATAAAAGATCGTAGGCGAATCGCCGGAGCTTTCCGCGATTCCTTTGCCCACTTCAACATAGAGATAGCCGATGCGAACAAATACGGCGGCCGTCAGGACAAATACCAGAAACAAGACTGTAAATAATAAAAGGTGGCGACGAATCAATGAAGCCTCCTTGTCTTTTTGATGAATAAAGCGAGCATGGATATTATTGTGAGACCTTCATTCCTTTTGCGGCATACGTTAAAATGGATTAGAGCGTTTTTTAACATGTGCTGAAGTTAAGCACAGGGGTTTCGATACGGCAAGGGAATTTTATACATCGGGAATATAGACATTTGATTAAAAAAATAACATGGATCCGCCGCGAATTTTGCAGCCGTTTCATGAATGGCAATTGCCAAATTGTGGTGGTTATTTAACGTTAATTGAGATAAAAGTTCTTCGTTAGAACCCGTTATGGTTGTGTCGCCGCCTGTGCGCGACTTTTCTTTTCGCACAGGAAAATTTACCGTAACGATGAACAAAAGGGAAATATGACGGAAATTCAGAGAGCATCGCGCAAAGAACTGTTTGGGTGGGCCATGTTTGATTTTGCAAACTCGTCCTACACGACGGTCATTATCACGGTGATTTTCTGCATTATATTTCCCAGGCTGATTGTCGGCGACGGACCGGAATTCCGTCTCGGGAATCTTCTCTGGAGCACTGCCCTGTCCATCAGCTATTTGATCGTTCTCCTGTCCGCCCCTGTTTTGGGCGCCGTAATGGACTTTACGGGCTCCAAAAAGAAATTTCTCTTTGCCAGCTGCATGCTCACTGTCTTGGCAACGGCCGCGCTCTATTTTGTCCGGCCGGGCGACATTATCCTGGGGATGCTGCTGATCATCCTGTCCAATATCGGTTTTTCCTACAGTGAATCTTTTGTTTCCAGTTTTCTCCCAGGGCTCGGTCCGCCTGAGGATCTGGGAAAGATTTCGGGCTATGCCTGGGGGCTGGGCTACTTCGGCGGGCTCCTGTCGACGGCCGTCGTTATTTTCGGTCTTGGTGCCGGTGTTTACACGCTGGAGAATTTCTCGCACCTCAGAATGGTAGGTCCGGTAACAGCCCTGTTTTTCCTGATTGCAGCAATCCCGACATTTTTCTGGCTAAAGGAAACAACTTTGCCAAGGGCATTGCCTGAGCATGAAAACTATTGGTTAATAGGATTGAAAAGATTAAAAAAGACATGCCGGGATATACGGGACTACAAGGATTTGATGATCCTTCTTTCTTCTTTCTTTTTTGCGTATGCCGGTCTGTCCATCGTGATCTCCTTTGCCTTTATTTACGGGGACCAGGTCGTTAAATGGTCAAGCTCAACACAGATCATGATGTTTGTCATCACACAGTTTACGGCCGCGATCGGTGCGTTTCTTTTCGGGATCATTCAGGACAG
>CAZXIP010000014.1:0-19668 GCA_964640755.1 uncultured Smithella sp.
AACCGCACACGGATTTTATTCTGGCGGTCATCGCGGAGGAAAGCGGTTTTATCGGAGTGGCGATTGTCATCTGCATGTTTATTTTCTTCCTGCTGCGCGGTTTCATGATTGCCTTTCGCGCACCGGACCTGTTCGGGACTTTACTGGCTGCGGGATTGACGATGCTGGTCACCATGCAGGCGTTCATTAATATTGCGGGCGTGATGGGGCTTATTCCTTTAAAGGGACTGGCTCTGCCTTTTTTAAGTTACGGTGGTACGTCGTTCGTTATGAGCATGCTGATCGTGGGAATCCTGCTGAATATTTCCACACAGCGGACATAATGAGCATGGAATGTCCTGTGGGGAGAGGAAGAAATCGGTGCGCATCGTTATTGCTGGAGGAGGAACAGGCGGTCATTTGTTTCCCGGCATTGCCATTGCCGAGGAATTTCTGAGACGTGATCCTCAAAACAGGGTGATTTTCATTGGCACGAAAAGAGGAATTGAACACAGACTGCTGGGATCGTTGGGCTATGAGCTTAAAGAAATTGATGTGGAAGGTTTGATGGGAAGGGGCATAAGAGCATTGATGAAAGGCGTTTATGCGATACCGAACAGCATGTTGCAGTCCAGACGGATCCTGAAGTCCTTCCGGCCGGATGTTGTCATAGGTGTCGGCGGTTATGCTTCGGGCCCCGCGGTGATGGCCGCCTGGTTGATGCGCATTCCCACAGCCATCGCTGAGCAGAACGCTCTGGCGGGCAACACCAATCGTATTCTTGGCAGGTTTGTGGATAAAATATTTGTAACCTATGAGCAGAGCAAGAATCAGTTTTCAGCGGGTAAGGTGATGATCACGGGTAATCCGGTAAGAGCAGCATTTGCAGATCGCCTGGGCAAGGCAATCCCCGAAAAATCCTGCCGCCAGATTCTGATTTTCGGCGGTTCGCAGGGAGCGGCGGCCATCAATAAAGCAGTGGTGGCCATGCTGCCTTTTTTAAGGGAGATGAAAGATTCTCTGAGAATTGTTCACCAAACCGGGGAACGTGATGTGGAGATGGTGAAGAAAGCCTATGAGCAGTATGGCCTGAATGCCCTGGTGAGTCCGTTTATCGAGGACATGGTATCCGCTTACGAATTGTCCGATTTAATCATCTGCCGTGCGGGAGCGACATCCCTGGCGGAAATTACCGCGGCGGGGCGCGCTTCCATTCTCATTCCCTTTCCGTGGGCGGCCAACGATCATCAGACACTGAACGCGCAGGCAATGGTTGAAGCGGGAGCCGCGGTGATGATCAAAGAGAGCGAACTCACTCCGGAGAAACTGTTTGCGCTGGTTCAATCCCTTCTGGCGGATGACCGGAAATTAAGAGACATGGAAGACAGATCCAGAAAATCAGGCCGGCTGGATGCTGCTGCAAAAATTGTGGATGCCTGCCATCAGCTGGCGGCCAAATAAACAGCTGAAAAACGTTAAGAGGAAAGAAGTTAAAAAATGGGAAAAGATCGAGAGACAGGGTTCATGCAGCGCAAAGTCAAGCGCATCCATTTTGTCGGTATCGGCGGCATCGGCATGAGCGGTATTGCCGAGGTATTGCTGAACCTTGGTTATGGAGTCAGTGGTTCGGATGTTCAGGTCTCCGATACAACGAAACGGCTGCAGCAGCTGGGGGCGAAAGTTGCCGTCGGACACGCAGCCGAAAATATCGGCAATGCAGATGTGGTTGTAACGTCAACGGCGGTCAAGGCGGACAATCCGGAGGTGGTTGAGGCGCATCAAAAAAATATTCCGGTTATCCCCCGGGCGGAAATGCTCGCGGAGCTTCTGAAAATGAAATTTTCCGTTGCCGTTTCCGGAAGCCACGGCAAAACAACTACAACATCCATGGTGTCTACAATCCTGGCGCGGGGCGGTCTGGACCCGACCATGGTGATCGGCGGCAAACTGGCCAGCATTGGTTCCAATGCGCGCCTGGGCGACGGCGACATTATCGTTGCTGAGGCCGACGAGAGTGACGGTTCGTTTTTAAAATTGTCACCGACCATTGCCGTGATTACCAATATTGACCGTGAACATCTTGATTATTACCCGGGTATTGAAGAAATAAAGGACGCTTTTTTAAAGTTTGCCAATATCGTTCCCTTCTATGGCTGTGTGGTGATGTGCAGTGACAATGAGCATGTCCGCGAAATAGCCGGATCCATCAAACGGCGGGTTATCACATACGGCATTGATCATCCCGCGGATTATTCCGCGAGAAACATCCAGTTCCTGGAAACGAAAACCGTTTATCAATTATTCTATCATGAAGAGAACCTGGGTGATGTCGAATTGCTCGTCCCGGGGCTTTTCAATGTTTACAACTCAATGGCCGCCGTGGCGGTGGGGCGGGAACTCGCCCTGGACACGGCGACGGTCAGGAAAGGTTTACAGAGTTTTTCAGGTGTCCAGCGGCGACTGGAAATCAAGGGACGTTCGCGAGGCATTACGGTGGTGGATGATTACGGACATCACCCGACGGAAATCATGGCAACGCTAGCTGCGGCCCGGCAAATGTGGAAAGGACGGCTGATCGTAATTTTCCAGCCGCACCGCTTTACGCGGACAAAGGCGCTCTTTGATGAATTTACCCGGTCATTCGGTGACGCAGATGTGCTGCTGCTCAACGATATTTACCCGGCGTCTGAGGCGCCGATTCCCGGAATCAATTCCGCCGCTCTCTGGGCAGCCATCAAGGAAGGCGGCCACCCGCACGTGGAATACATCGGCCAGGCGCAGAACACGATGGACTTTCTGCTGGCCAATACAAAGCCTGGCGACACAGTGATCACCCTGGGCGCGGGCAGTGTATATAAAATCGGCGAGGTTTTTTTGGAACAGTTGGACAGGCAGGGAGAGAAAAAATGACGGTACGCAGTCAGGCTATACAGGATGCGCTCTGTGGCATGGACATCGGCAAAATATGGTACGATGAGCCGATGTCGCGTCATGCTTCCCTGAAACTGGGGGGCAGGGTAGACGCGCTGGTCATGGTTGAATCCGAAGATCATCTCGGGGAAATGATTCAGAGACTGAAAGCGGGAAATATTCCATTTTTGCCGGTTGGCAACCTCACCAACATCATTGTACGTGACGGCGGATACCGCGGGGTTATGTTGTGGATGCGCGGATTGGATCAGGCTGCCTGTGAGCCGGCGGATGGAGGAGAATATTATATTTATGCGCAGGCTGGTGTGGGACTTGCCCGGGTTGTTGGACTTGCGGCTGCGGAGGAATTGACGGGCCTGGAGTTTTGCACAGGGATACCCGGAAGTGTGGGAGGGGCCGTCTGGATGAATGCCGGTGCGTATGGAACGGAAATCAAGGATGTCATTTTCAGCGTGACGGTTATTGACGGCCGCGGAGAAAAGAAAACATTGCGGCGCGAGGAAATTGACTTTGCCTATCGCCGGTCAAACCTGCCTGCGGATGTTATTGTGTGCAAGGCTTGCTTTATCCTGAAAAAAGGCAACGAAGCGCAAATTCGGGAACGGATGGCCCAGATCATGAAATGGCGGCAGGAAAAACATCCGCTGCAGTATCCCAGTGCGGGGTCGGTATTTAAGAACCTGCCCGGGCTTCCCGCCGGCAAATTGATTGAAGAACTGGGCTTGAAGGGGACGAGGCGCGGTGATGCTCAGGTTTCAAAACAGCATGCCAATTTTATCATCAACAAAGGCAGGGGGACGGCTCAGGATGTGCTCACGCTGATCACGCTGATTCAGGAGAAGGCCAGAAAAGAAAGAGGCGTCGAACTGGAAACAGAAGTGATGATTATTGGAGAGGAGCTATGAATAGAAAAATAAAACTCAGCCTGGAAGCCAGAAAGAACCGACTGCGTCGGCGCATGATTGACGCGCTGGGCGAATCTTTGGGCGCGCTAGGTCTGCTGGCCGCCGCCACTGTCCTGGGTGTTCTGTTTATTTATGCCTACAGCACGGTTTTGAGTACCCCGTATTTTTCGATCAGGGAAATATCCGTACGCGGGGTGAAAGAGCTGACGGAAAAAGATGTTCTGGCCGAGGCAAAAATCAGGATGCGGTCGAATATCCTGTCCGTGAATACAGATGCTGTGGCCAAACGGATATCCGCGAATCCCTGGATTAAAAGTGTTTATGTCGGCAGGGAGCTGCCGGATCGTCTTGTCCTCGAAGTCCAGGAGCGGACACCGATTGCCCTGGTCAAGCAGGCGGGTGCTCTGTATCTGATGGATGTAGATGGGTTTGTTTTTAAGAAATTGTCCACGGCCGATGAAGTTGATCTGGCCATTCTGTCGGGTGTGGATGTTCGGGCAAAATCACCATCCATGCTGGTGGGTGAGGCGCTGAAACTTCTGGAGAGGCTTTCCACTGAGAATCACCACACGTTCCTTGGGGAGGTTTCAGAAATTCATGTTGACGAGGTGTTCGGCTTATCCATCCTGACGGATAAGGGTCTGCATTTGAAACTGGGTCGGGAGAATTTCGCCGGCAAATTGAATCAACTGCATGTTGTTCTGGCGGATCTGGAAAAGAGAGGATTGAAAAATGGTCACTTGTTTGTTGATCTGGCTGATATTTCCAAAGTGACCGTACAACGCAAGGACGCGCTGGGAAAGGCTCAGGACCAGAAAAAAGGACCGCAGTACAGAATATAAATGAATGCCTGACGGCTGTAAAGAAGGGTGACTTTATGGGGAGAAAAAGCAACGTTCTGGTGGGGATTGATATTGGAACGACGAAAACGACGGCGATTGTCGGTGAGATGACGGAAACCGGCATCGACATCATCGGCATGGGAATAACACCGGCCAAAGAGTTAAAAAAAGGCGGACTGGTCAATATAGACAATACCGTCGAGGCGGTTAAAAAAGCTGTGGAGGATGCCGAACACATGTCCGGATGTCGCATCAATTCCGCATATGTCGGCATTGCCGGCAGCCATATCAAAGGGCAGAACTCGCTGGGGATTGTTGCGGTCAAGGGCCGGGAAGTCGGCGAAGACGATCTGCTAAGAGCGGTCGAGGCATCCAAGGCCATTGCCATTCCCGTGGACCGGGAGATTCTGCACACACTGCCCCAGAACTACGTGGTGGACGGCCAGGACGGTATCCGCGATCCCGTGGGAATGTCGGGCGTGCGCCTGGAGGCGAAAGTCCATATCGTGACCGGCGCGTCTGCTTCCATTCAAAATGTGGTGAAATCCGTCAATCGTGTGGGCCTCGATATCGAAGATGTTGTGCTGGAGCAGCTTGCGGCAAGCGAAGCGGTACTCAGTAACGATGAAAAAGATCTGGGTGTCGCCCTGATCGACATCGGCGGGTCCACTACCGGAATCGCTATTTTCGCGGAAGGCAGCATCAAGCATACGGCCACCCTGCCGGTTGGCGGTAATTTTCTGACTTCGGATATTGCAACCGGTTTGCGCACGCCTTTTGCGGAGGCGGAAAAAATCAAAATGAAATACGGCTGCGCACTGACATCAATGATTCCGAAGGAAGAAACCATTGAAGTGCCCAGCGTCGGCGGCCGGGAAGCGCGCATGGTGTCCCGCCAGATTCTGGGAAGAATCATTGAACCCCGGATGGATGAAATTCTTAATATGGCACTGAAGGAAATGGTCCGTTCCGGTTACGAAGATTTGCTGGCGGCGGGCCTTGTGCTGACCGGCGGCGCGTCGCTTTTGCCGGGTTTAGCTGAAATGGCGGAGCAGATATTTGATATGCCGGTACGCCTTGGTACTCCCACGGGCGTCGGCGGCTTAAGCGATGTTGCCAATTCACCGGCTTTTGCCGTTGGGGTTGGTTTGATTATTTACGGCAGTAAAAACATGTCCGGCGATTCGGTTTACCGCAAGACGGGTAATGTTTTCAGTGAATTTTTAAAAACAGTCAAGAAATGGTTTTTGGAGTTTTTCTAAACAAAGAAGGGGGTGCTCATGTTTGAACTAACGGAGGTATGTATCGAAAATTCGGCAAGAATCAAAGTTATTGGCGCGGGAGGGGGCGGCGGTAACGCCGTCAATACGATGATTTCCTATTCGCTGAGGGGAGTCGATTTTATGATCGCGAACACCGACTCCCAGGCGCTGGGAGCGTCGAATGCTCCCGTCAAAATCCAGATCGGCGCTGAAGTCACCAAGGGACTGGGGGCCGGTTCCAATCCGGACATCGGCAGACAGGCAGCGTTGGAATCCCGCGATGAAATCCGCCGTCAACTGGAAGGTGCGGATATGATTTTCATCACCGCGGGCCTGGGAGGGGGCACGGGCACAGGCGCTGCACCGGTGATAGCACAGGTGGCCCGTGAAAGCGGGGCTCTGACCGTGGCCGTTGTGACGAAGCCTTTTCAGTTTGAGGGCAAAAAAAGGAATTTGCAGGCCGAGGAAGGTATTGTGCAGCTGCGCGACGTGGTTGATACCCTGATTGTTGTTCCCAATCAGCGGCTGCTGAGCCTGGGCGGGCGCGGGCTTTCGCTTCTGGATGCTTTCAAAAAGGCGGATGATATTCTTTATCAGGCTGTCAAGGGCATATCCGATCTGATTGTTGTTCCGGGCTTGATCAACCTCGATTTCGCCGATGTGAAAAATATCATGTGCAACATGGGTATGGCGCTCATGGGCACCGGCACGGCCAGTGGCGAGAACCGCGCTGTTGAGGCCGCGCAGAGGGCGATTTCATCTCCGCTTCTGGAAGACAATACAATTCAAGGCGCGCAGGGGATCCTGCTGAGCATCACCGGCGGGCCGGACATGAGCCTGTATGAAGTCAATGAAGCTTCATCTCTGATTCAGGCCGAAGCACATGAAGACGCGAATATCATTTTCGGCACGGTTATTGATGAGAATATGAGAGATGAGATAAGGATTACCGTCATTGCGACCGGATTTGAAGATGCGATGAAGAAAAAACAGGCGCCGTCCAATGTGGCTCACCTGGGCGGTTTCCGAAAAGAGGATTTGTCGACGCCGGCGTATCTGCGCAAGGAAAAATCCCGTGACCAGGCCAATGTGCTGACCATCGGGATCAACGATGAAAGTCAGAACGTCGACATCGATATTCCCACGTTCCTGCGCAGGCAGGCAGACTAGAAACCTGTGCGTGGTTTTCTGACGGATGCCGTTTTGTTTCCCCTGACCGGGAAGACGGGTTATGTCGTGATTGTGAACGTGATATGACATGAACGCGGCAAAACAGAGGCCATGTTAGGCGCATGAACTGGAAACAGAAAAAAAAATCCGAAACCCTTTTGTCCCGGGAGCAGGGTTTTGTAAAAAAAATCTGGGGAACCTGCCATACGGTTTGCCTGGCCTATCCCAATCGCTACCGGATCGGCATGGCCAACCTCGGGTTTCAGGCTGTATATAAGATATTTAACGAGTTGCCCTCCTTTCTTTGTGAAAGAGTGTTTCTGTCCGTGTCCGGTGACGACGCCGAATTCGTCGCCGGCGCGGCGGAAACGGTAAGCCTGGAAAGTCAAAAACCAATCCATGACTTTGATATTCTGGCCGTATCCGTCTCATTTGAAAACGATTATCCATCCATTCTGAAAATTCTGGAGCGAAGCGGAATCCCGCTTAAGGCCAGGGATCGTGATGAGCGTTACCCGCTGGTCATTGGCGGAGGGATATCGCTGACGCTGAATCCCGAGCCGCTCGCTGATTATTTTGATGCTTTGATATTGGGTGAAGCCGAAGAAATTCTGCCGCAGTTCGCACATCTGTTCGCTGAATCCCGACGGCTAGTCCTTAACCGGAAAGACATGCTCCTCTCTATGCAAAAACGAATACCCGGAATTTACGTTCCTTCATTTTACAAGGTTCGTTATTCCCCTCAGGGGAAAATTCAGGATATTGCGCCAATCGAAGAGGGATTGCCCGGGCGAATTCAAGTTTCTTCCATAAAAAATATTGATGCCTTTTCCACAGCAGAAGTCATCAGCAGCCGTGATTCAGAAATGGCGGACATGTTTCTTGTGGAAGTCAACCGCGGCTGTCCTCACCGGTGCCGTTTTTGTGCGGCTGGCCACGTTTACGCCCCACCGCGCTTTCGCAGCTATGAGGAAATTGTTTCGGCTGTCGATTACGGGCTTCGTATCAAGAAAAAAATAGGACTGGTTGGCACAGCTGTTTCCGATCATCCTGATCTGGTGAAAATCTGCCGATATATTGTCGATCACAACGCACAGGTTGGCGTCGGTTCTCTGCGCCTGGATCGGATCAATGAAAAAATGGTGGATCTTCTCAAGGCGGGCGGCATTGAAACCGTAGCGCTGGCACCGGAAGCCGGAAGCCAGCGGCTGCGCGATCTGCTTGGCAAAGGGATTTCTTTAGACGATATCCTGAATGCCGCCCGGCTGCTCATTGAAAAGGAAATATCCAATCTGCGATTATACTTCATGGTGGGTCTGCCGACTGAAGAAGATGAAGACATTGACGCCATTATTGATCTGGCTAAAAAAATACAGCACTCGGCGTTAAGCCACACCTGCGGAAAACGAAAATTCCGGCGCATTACGCTGAGCCTTAATCAGTTCATTCCCAAGCCCCGCACTCCGCTGCAATGGTGTGCGCTTGAAAATGTTCAGGACGTTGGGAAAAAAATTAAGAAGATCAACCATGCGTTTCGTCAGGACAGGCAGATCAATGTCATTGCCGACGTGCCGAAGTGGAACTATGTCCAGGCACTTCTCTCTTTGGGCGACCGACGCGTGGGTGACATTCTGCTGACCGTCCATCGTCAAAACAGCAATTGGATGAGGGCGCTCAAAGATATAAACATCAATCCTGATTTCTATGTCTACCGGGAAAAAGATCCGGATGAAATATTACCGTGGGATATCATTGACGTCGGCATGCCTAAAAAAAAGCTGATGCGCGAATACGAAAAAGCACTTGCTGGATATCACGAGCCCAAACTGTAAAAAGCAGTGTTCTCCTGAATCAGCAGTCTGTCAGGCCCTGTTGGTTTTAAGGATGACGAGCGCGTCAACGGCCACGGGCTTGCCTTCTTTTACGATCAGGGGGTTAATGTCAATTTCGGCAATTTCGTCGTGTGTCATTCCGAGTTCACCGATACCGACCAGCGCTTTTACCAGTACATCTTCATCAACAGCGCTTTCCCCGCGGAAGGCATCAAGCAGCTTGACCGCTCTTATTTCATGGATCATCTCTCTCGCGTCTTCTTCAGTAAGAGGCGCGACCCGAAAACTGACGTCTTTCAATGCCTCCGTAAAGATTCCGCCGATACCGAACATCACACAGGGGCCAAATTGGGGATCTCGTGTGAGGCCGATGACGAATTCCCTGTTGCCCTTCACCATTTCCTGAATCAGAATGCCGTCCAGGTGAATACCCTTATCCATCAGCTCATCATAAGCCCGGGCTACGTCCTGTTCATTTTTAAGATTCACACGAACCATCCCCATCTCGGTTTTGTGTGTCAGCGTCGGGTCAGATCCTTTAAGAACGACGGGAAATCCGATTTTGGCAGCCTGATCCACCGCCTCCTGACGGGAATGAGCTATTACCTCCCGTGTTACGGGGACATTCGCACCGGCGACAATCCGCTTGGATTCATATTCTGATAGGGCCTGTTGGCCGCTTTGCACTGCATTGAATAAAATTTTGCTCATTTCTTTCTCTTTCTTTAAAACGCTGTCTGTTGTCATAGTGCGGCCTCCATCTTGTCCGCAACGGTTCTGTTGTCATCCATGGGTTCACATTCTGCGGGATCGCAGATAAAACCTCTTTTCAGAAGGGATTCATGGAACATATGGGAAACGGACAGGGCCCGCACCGCCTCTTCAGGTGTCTCAAAGATGGGAATATGGTGTTTGACCCGGATGGCAATAGACTTGGCAACGGCGTTCGGTGTGTATATGGCCGCCGGCTTATCGTAATGTTTGCACATCTTCAGAAGTTCATGAAGGGTGTCGATCACGAAGGTCTGCCAGACACTCAGGAGCGGCAGAAGACCGTCCACCTCATCGGCGGAGAGGAGAATTTCGAAGATGTCGAGATAGGTCTGAGGTGGAGCGGGACCAATATCCACGGGGTTCTTGACATTGAAAACCTGTCCTGCTTTTTTCAGTTTATCCTGTGTCTGCCCCGAGAGCGGCACCATCTGCAAACCCGCGTCCACCAGCAGATCAGCAGCAATGCTGCCGAACGCCCCGGAATTGGTGAACATCGCAACGCGGTTCCCTTTTAAAAGAGGCATTTCAGTGAACATTTTGGGGAGCGAGTGAAGTTCGTTGATGGATTTAAGGCGGATGATCCCGGCTTGTTTGCAGGCACTTTCAAAGATCAAATCGTTGCTGGCCATTCCTGCCGTATGAGACATGGCAGCCATGGCGCCTTCCCGTGTTCTGCCCACCTTGTACAACAGGATCGGTTTGCGTGATTTTTGGGCAGCCTCCATAAGCTTGCGACCGTCAGAAACATTTTCCAGGTACATCCCTATGACCTGAGTCTCGTCCTTTTGAAAGTAATCAATGAGATCCGCTTCATCCACATCGCACTTGTTGCCGATACTGACGACCTTGTTGATGCCGACAAGATCGTAATAAAGGGATTCCATGACCAGAACGACAACGCCGCCGCTCTGGATTGTATAGGAAATGTTTCCCGGAGCTTCAAAAATCTGGTTCATCTCAACCAGGCTCGGATTGACACCATAGAAGCTGCAGAATTTGTTGCGTGTACTCAATGTTCCCAGGCAGTTGGGCCCCATGATACGGATTCCGTTGGTCTTGATAACCTCGTCGATCTCACGCTGCATCGCCTTGCCGTCCCGGCCACCTTCGGCAAAACCGGCGCTCTCGATGATAATTCGTTTAATTCCTTTTTTTGCACAATCCTTGACAATACCGGGGACATGTTTCGCCGCGACAATGATAACCGCCAGATCCGGTGTTTCAGGCAGATTCAGGACCGATGAAAATCCCGGGCATCCGTTCACCGTCTCAGCTTTGGAATTCACTACGTACACGGGCCAGGTGTAATGAAGATAATCTTTCAGCATGTTACAGATGGTGGCTCCCAGATTTAGGGAAGAATTTGATGCGCCAATGACAACAACTGATTTCGGATCGAAAAATTTTTCCATGCGACACTCACTTTGTATTGAATTTTATGAAATGTAAAATTGAATCCTCTATTGTTTTTTCATGCCCTAAACTTTAAAGCCTTTTTTTTCAAAGGCGTTTTATTCCGTCGCTGTAAACAATGTTTATATACAAAAACATTGTTTCTATGTCAAGGTATATTACCGGGTTTTACATCAGGGGAGGAAAAGATCTAAACATTTCTCATCAGTTTTGAAAGGTTACGCGCTATTTTTTGCCTGTGCATCAGGACTTGCTGCGTATTTTTTTCGGGATGATTTCTGAAGGTTGCGACAATGCCGGTAAGAGCGGCAAAAAGCGTATGGGAATGGTTCCTGATGTCTCCACCTGCATTCATTTTTTTAAAGATAATGTCAAAGTGACCGAGAATGTCGCGTTCAATTTTCGTAAGTTTGTCGAAAAGCTCGGAATCGATCGAACCGCCGAGAAAAAAATTCATCATCATCTGGAAATATTGATCGTTGAAAGTGAAATATTCAATGAAATCAGAAATAACCTGTTCAATGGCGCCGTCGTGTGATTCGTCAATCGTGACAAATATTTTTTCAAACACCTTGCCGATTCCCCTCATAAAAGCTTCGGCAAAAAGCGACTGCTGATCCGGGAAATGACGGTAGATCAGTGCCGGCGATATGCCCGCGCGCTTTGCAATGTCTCTCATTGTAACTTTTTGAAATGGTTTTTCTGCAAATTCCTTTTCTGCCGCGTCAATGATAATTGTGCGCCGGGCCAGTTTTTCCTGCTCTTTTAATTTGGAAAGAACGGTTTGTTTTTTCATTATCAGACCCCTGATTAATTTTTGTGTTCGGCATAAATGGATTGCGGACTGTTGAAAAAATAGCATCGATGACGCTCTCTGTCAAACAGGATCATTCGGCTGGATCATTTGGCATGAAAATTCTAACTGTGACGGGGAAAATGATTTTTGAGAATTCTTATTTTGAAAGGGAGGCGTCGTTTGGAAGAAAAGTAGTTTCCACCGGCAAAAAAATGATGAACACTGACCTGACGTGTGGTAGAGTTATTATACGAAAATCAATTGCTGTTCAATGAATGGAGATTTCTATGAGAAGACCAGTACCTGACTTTACAAAATATGCCGATTTTTTTGATAAAAAAAATATCAAAGAATTCAAGGCCGGCGAATATGTCTTTCACAAGGGAGACAAGGGAGATTGCATGTTTGTTGTACTTGACGGGCAATTAGAGATCGTAGAAGAAGATCTAGTTCTCTCGGTTATAGAAAAAGGGTATATATTCGGTGAGATGGCATTAATCGACAGCTCCCCGAGAAGTGCTGATGTCAGAGCGTTATCAGACTGTACCCTGGCTTCTATTGATGAGTATGCATTCATGTTTCTGGTAAAAAGAATGCCGAATTTTACGCTGGATATTTTAAGCGTTATGGCGAACCGGTTGCGTTTGGTGAATGCTTCGCTCCACTTGCATCAGTAAAATGGAGTCTCTTGCCAGCAGAATCAAATTTTTCCGGTTTTTGACAAATGGTGTGCATTCTGCCTGATCGGCACTTTTTGTGATGCAAAGCCTTCGTGATCTTTCAGAGACCATTACCATCAAGAGGCGAGGAGTATATGCCCCCGGATGGTAATGAACTGAACTCTATTCAATTACTCCAGAATACAAATATACTTCTTTCTACCACTTGATAAATCTAATTCTTCTTCGTTATTTTGCAAAAAAGTATATTTCTGTCTTCCAAATCGCATTGCCTTTGCGTGTGAATTCATGAAGATATCGATATTACTGCGATTTCTTCTGCTGGTGCGGTCTTTGACAACAAAGGTTCCCATCCCGCTTATTTTAATTTTGGTTCCCAGTTTAAGTCCTTGTCTTTCAAGATCACGAGAAACGGCCACTATGCCGGGTCTGACAAACTCTCCGGAGGCCGTTTTGCCTTTATTTTGGTAACATTCTTTCATTGTGTATGCTGTTACTGATACTTTAATTTCCTCCGCCTGTACAATGCCTGAAGCATTAAACAGGAGGAAAATTCCTAAAAGCACAACTCTTGCTACTAATAGGTTAATTCTCGTCATAATGACCTCCTTGTGTTGAAAAGAACATAGGCGCTCTTTTGCACAGTTTGGGTTATGGCTGTCTTAGCCTACCCGTACCTCCTCTATGGAAACACTCTTTAAAGAGTGGAATATGATTTGTTATGCTTATTACCTCAATATCATTGTGATTTATTATTAGAATATCTCGGAAGATACAGAAAAATGATGTGAATTAGTTCATAGCGGGGTGGAACATACATAAAATGTGATGGCGTGTCAATTATTATTTGGTAAGACTGCCTGAATTAAATCATTAGATATTAATATTATTACGGAATTCATTTAAAACTACTGTTGTTGAACAAAAAACAGGTTCAAAGATGATCATGGAGGCAGCATAAGTGTGGTGAACAGGCAGATTGCATTCATAAAAAAATATGAATGCAACTTCTTATTGTGGTAAATTCTTTCTAAGCAGAAATGAAAAATCGTGGGGAACAAAAACGTTGCTTTGGATGTCTAAAACCATAGAGCATAAGGAAGCGCTGGATGTTGATGAAGATATCAAGCATGTCCGGGCTTGCCAGAAGGGAGATGCAGAGGCATTTGCATTTCTGGTGGAAAGGCATTCCAAAAAAATGTTGAACATGGCTTACCGGATGCTGGGTGATTACGATGAGGCCTGCGATGTTACCCAGGAGGCTTTCCTGGCGGCTTTTCGTTCCATTGCCGGGTTTAAGGGGGAGTCGAAGTTTTCGACATGGCTGTGCAGGATTGTCATCAATTATGCCAAGAACCGTTTAAAGCAGCGACAGAGTTTGTCACGGCACGAAAGCATATCTCTTGATGAAGCGGTCGAGGGACAGGGAGGATGCGCTGCCTGTCTTACGGCATCAGATGAAAGTGACCCGGGGAAAACACTGGAGCGTCGCGAGTTGGAGTTCCGGGTGCAAAAATGCATATCGGGACTTGATGAAGATTACCGGGAAGTGCTCGTAATGCGGGATATCCAGGGGTTCTCGTATGAAGAGATCCGGCAGATGCTGCGGATACCCGACGGAACTGTAAAATCACGGCTGTCGCGTGCGCGTCTGGCCATGAAAGATTGTCTGAAGAAAATCATTGGTGATTTATGAGCAAGTGCCATGACATACAAAAGCTCCTGCCCCTTTACGAGGAAGGGGTTCTTTCTGTTGCTGAAAAGCAGGCGGTTGATGATCACCTTGCACAATGCGCGGATTGCCGCAGGGAAATGGCTTTTTTACAAAAAGCAAACCGGCTTGTGAAGAATCTATCTCCCGTGGAAGAACCACCCTGGTTTCAACAGAAAATCATGGCTCAGGTGCGTGAAGAAGCCGGTAAAAAAAGCTTCTGGCAGAAGTGGTTCTCCCCTTTCAGGTTCAGGATTCCCGTTCAGATAGCGGCGACGATTGTTATAGCGGTACTGGCGGTCTATATTTATCGTTCAGGTGACGAACAGGTTCAGAGGATTCTGCCCGGTGCCCCACCGCCTGTCATGGAAGATCAAGTACAAGAGGCTCCGGCACCCGCGCCTGCACCTGCACCTCAACCGAAACCGCAGGCCGGAGAAGAGGTTTCATCCGCCATTCAACAAAAAAAGGCAGCTGTTGTGGAAAAGCGCACAAAAGACAAAGATGCGATGATTCCTTCGGGCGCCACCCGAATGCGGGAACAAGAAATGGCGGAAATCAAATCCGAGGGCATTCAGGTGAAAGATGAAACCGTTTCAAATGGATCAGCTGATGCTCAAGAGTCCCTGTCTCCGCGGCCTCAGGCTGAAGTGAATGAGTTCAAGCCTGTCCCGGAACGTTTGGCTGATACAGAGAGATCACCTGCGCGTAAAGCTTTACCTGCCTTCGAGAGGAAGAAGGAAGCTTATAAAATGGCCGCTCCTTCTGCGGTTGGTTCCATGGCTCCGTCGGCGGCAAATCAGCCGCGGGCCAGGATTTTTCTCATGGTTGACGACCCTGTTACAGCCACGGCGGAAGTGGAGAGAATTCTTACCCGACACGGTACAGGCAAAGTGACAAAAACAATGACACAGGGACGAACCATCATACGGGCCGAAATTTTCGGCAGGGACTGGAAAGAAGTCCTGTCTGGATTAAAAAGGATCGGGACGGTGGAAAAAAGAAATATGCCCATCATCGCCGGTGAAATTCTCATTCATGTGTCGATAGAAATAACCGTTCCCTAGCCGATGACGGGTTAAAATTATGCCGTCCGGCCCTTTGAAAGTCTAAATTTCCTGCTTTACTGTCATTGCCGGATATCCGGTCACGGATTCGTTTTGCCGATTTTACGAAAACGCCGGGCAAAGCGTTCAAAACGTCGCAACAGGGGAAGGGAGTTGTTGATTGCTTCCAGGGACTGGCGGGTTGCCTCTTCTCCGACCCTGATGAGATGATCCGACCGGCTGAAATCGGCCCAGTGAAGATCTCCAACGGAGGGCCGGATGACAACATCCGCATTTTCAAGTTCAGCCGCTTCCAGCGTGTTGGCTGTTATTTCGCCCGCACGGTATAAAACATCTTTTGCCGTCTCAATATCAGTCTCCTTCGGCAGTTCACGATCCACCATGACAGCAATGACAACATCTGCGCCAGCCTTACGGGTAGCGTTAACCGGCACAAGGCTGGTCACGCCTCCGTCGGCCAGAAGCCACTCACCCATGCGGGTGGGCTCAACCGCCCCGGGGACGGAACTGCTGGCCAGCACCGCTTTACGCAGAGAACCTTCTGCTAAAACAACCTGTTTACCTGTAATCAGATCTGTGGTTACGGCTATAAACGGAATGCGTGTGTCCTTTATATCTATATCAGGAAGAAGATAGTTGATGAGCGACTGGAAATCTTCAGAAGGAAGAATGGAAGGACTGAACAGCGCCCGGATCAGATAATACCGGTTTCTCAGGAAGTTTTGTGCTTTTTGATATAAATTATTGTTCTGTTTCGTTGAAAATGTGGCTCCGATGGCCTTAATGGCGGAATCCTTATATTCAGAACTCCTCAAGTAACCGTCCACTTTGGCTGTAATATTCCGGATGGACATGCCTGATGCGTAAGCGCCGCCGATCAGTGCGCCGGCACTGGTCCCGACAATCAGGTCAACTCCGATGCCTTCCTGCTCAAGGACATTGAGTACGCCGATGTGAGCCAGACCGCGGACGCCTCCACCGCCCAGGGCCAGACCGATTTTCTTCCCCGTCCATTTCATTCCAGGCAGCTCCATTTATGTTTAAACCTTCTTATCAATACCATTGCCGGCTGTCAATCGGAGACTGGTTGTCCGATACCCGGAAGATGACTGCCGGGGTGACTAAAGGTAAAGAATCATGAAAATTGAGCCCGGGCCTGATTGCCGGAAGGCAGAGATCATGAACAACAAGCGCATGGCCATTCATGGCTTGTCCTGCTGGATTTTGTGTCTTTTCTTTTTCGTTGACAGAGTGCCGACCTTCCCCTATAACCTGTTGGCAAAATATAGAGATTAAAAGGGGAGCATTTCATGAAAAAATCAGCAATCTTCTTTGTCCTTCTGGTGATTATTTCTCTGGGTATTTGTGGCTGCAGCCGGGAGGATTCTTCCCAGATCAAAATCGGCGTCATTGCTGAATTGACCGGCGACGTTCCCGCCGTTGGGGCCTCCTGCAAAAACGCAGCGGAGATGGCCGTTGCCGAAGTCAACGATGCCGGCGGCATTCAGTTAGGCGAAAAAATATTTAAAATCAAATTAATTATTGAGGACAACGCCGGGAAAGCCGATCAGTCGGCCTCCTCCGCGCAGAAGCTGATTACGCAACAGAAGGTTACGGCGATTGTCGGTCCCAACGCCAGCCGCTATGCTCTGCCAGCCGCGGAAATTGCCGAAACCGGCAAAGTCGTTCTGATTACCCCCTGGTCCACCGCGCCGAAAGCCACGCTGGATTCCAGAACCAATGCCTCTAAAAAATATGTTTTCCGCGCCTGTTTTATTGATCCGTTTCAGGGAGGGGTTCTTGCCAAATTCACGCTCACCAATCTCAACCTGAAGAAAGCAGCGGTTCTTTATGACGTTGCTTCCGAATACAACAAGGGCATCGCCGAGATTTTCAAGGAAGTCTATGAGAAAAACGGCGGCAAGGTTGTCGCCTTTGAAACCTATACAACCAACGACAAGGATTTTTCATCACAGCTCACCAAGATCAAACAAGCCGCGCCGGATATCATTTTCCTGCCCAACTATTACAGTGAAGTGCCTCTTCAAATTCAGCAGGCCAAGCGGCTGGGTATTACCGTGCCATTCATAGGCTCCGATTCCTGGGGATCGGAAGAACTGATTAAACTCTGCGGCAAAGACTGCAACGATTATTATTTCAGCACACATTATGCGGCTGACGCCGCTACAGAAGCCACTAAAAAATTCATTGCCGGCTATAAAGCAAAATACGGAACCACACCGGATGACGTAGCCGCCCTGACTTACGATTCATTCGGTCTGTTATTTCAGGCACTCAAAACGGCCGGAAAAAACGATCGTCAGGCCGTGCGTGACGAACTGGCAAAGATTCCGCAATACGAGGGTGTGACAGGGAATATGCAGTTCAAGGAAGGTTCCGGCGACCCGGTCAAAAGCGCGGTCATTTTAAAAATTATGGACGGGAAGTTTACGTGGTTTGCCAATGCCAAACCCTGATGTGCGGCTCGTCTAAATGCCCTCATGCGTCGTTGCACATCAGCTTTAGTCGCTGCGGCCTACGCAACAAGTAGGCCTCGCTCCTAAAACTTCGTGCACCTTGCCTGAGGGACATTTCCTTCAAGCCGCATTCAAGTTTTCATTTTGATGCATGGACAGCGTTTTAGTAACCCAGGTTATCACGATAGTATTCATGCCGGCGGAGGCCAGTATCCAGAATAACATTTTCTGGATTCCCCGGTCACGCCGGAGAATAACAAGATGAAAAAAGGGATTCTTATAACATAATCATTTTATGGCCTATATTTTTCAACAAGCTCTCAATGCCCTGCAACTGGGAAGCATTTATGCTCTGATTGCCCTGGGCTACACCATGGTTTACGGTATCCTGACCATGATCAACTTCGCTCACGGTGATTTGTTCATGGTCGGCGCTTTCTTCTGTTTTCTGATTGCCGTCTATCTCAAACTGTCCTTTGTCCCGACACTGCTTTTATCCATGCTGGGTGTGGCCTGCCTGGGTGTTGTCATAGAGCGCTTTGCTTACAAGCCCCTGCGCAGCGCGCCGAGAGTTTCCGCCATTATAACGGCCCTGGGTGTCGGCCTCTTTCTGGAAAACTTCACTCTGGCGCTTTCCCCCTATCCCAAGCATATTCCGCAGCTGTTGGAAAATATTACCTGGACGATCGGTTCGCTCTCCATTTCTTCTTTGCAGATTATCGTCATTGTCCTTTCGCTTTGCCTGATGCTGATTCTGGATTTTATCGTCCAGCATACCAAGGCGGGCATGGCCATGCGCGCCATTTCGTGGGACAAGACGATTGTCCCGCTAATGGGGGTGTCGGTGAATAAAATCATCTCGCTTACGTTCGCCATCGGCACAGGCCTGGGTGGAGCGGCCGGGGTGATGTACGGCCTGGCTTATCCGGTGATCGATCCTTACATGGGCATCATGGTCGGCTGGAAAGCATTTATTTGCGCCGTGGTCGGCGGTATCGGCAACGTCCGGGGCGCCATGATCGGCGGTTTTATTCTGGGTGCGGTAGAAATCATGGTAGCCGCGTTCTTCCCCTCCACCTACCGCGATTTTGTGGCTTTCACGCTGCTCCTTGTCTTATTGATTGTCAGACCCTATGGCATCCTGGGCAAGCCCCAGCCACAAAAGGTGTAGCGATGTCTTCCATCAAAACCACATACCGTGCTCTTGTTGCAAAATGGCATACCCTTACCGGTCATAAGCTTTTCTGGCCGGTTTTCATGGCTGCGGGGCTGGCATTTTGTATTGCTGTTGACACTTTTGATTTTGTTGATTTATACTTGCAGCTGATTTTGATTTACGTAGGCATCAACATCATCCTCACCGTCAGCCTGAATCTGATCAACGGCTATATGGGTGAGTTCTCCGTGGGGCATGCCGGTTTCATGGCCGTCGGCGCTTATGTTGCCTCCCTGTTAACCGTCCATGTATGTCCTGCGGGGGCACAAAATCTGTTTTTTCCGCTGGCGATCCTGGCGGGCGGTATCGGTGCTGCGCTGGTCGGTTTCCTGGTGGCGATCCCGTCTTTTAAGACTCGCGGCGATTATCTGGCTATTGTTACGCTGGCTTTTTGCATGATTGTCAAATCCATTCTGGAAAATATCGACGCCGTCGGCGGACCGCGCGGCCTGCTGGGCATGGAAAAACTCACCACGCTGCCGTGGGTCTTTTTCTGGACCGCGCTTTCCGTCTGGGTGATTCGCAACCTGGTATATTCCAATTTCGGGCGGGGCGTTTTGTCCATCCGTGAAGATGAAATCGCCAGCGACCTGATGAGCGTCAACACGCGCCA
>CAZXIP010000015.1:0-19481 GCA_964640755.1 uncultured Smithella sp.
CCGCCGCCAGCGCCTCCAGCGTGGTGCGGATGATATTGTTGTAGGGATCCTGCTGGGTGAGGCTCCAGCCGGAGGTTTGCACGTGCGTGCGCAGCACCGATGAACGGGGGTTGGCCGGGTTAAACCCGCTGACGATTTCATGCCACAGGTAACGTGCCGCCCGCAGCATGGCGATCTCCATGAAAAAGTTCATGCCCACGCCGAAAAAGAAAGAAAGCCTCGGCGCAAATTCGTCGATCTTCAAACCGCCGTCAATAGCCGCACGGATGTATTCCTTGCCGTCGGCCAGCGTGAAGGCGGTCTGCAAAACGGAGTCGGCTCCCGCTTCCATGATGTGATAACCGCTGATGGAAACGGTGTTGTATTTCGGCATGTTTTTCGAACAGTAGGCGATGATGTCGGAAACAATCCGCATCGAGGGTCGCGGGGGATATATATAAGTGTTGCGGGTCAGAAATTCCTTGAGGATGTCGTTCTGGATGGTGCCGGCCAGAAGCTTCTGATCGACTCCCTGTTCCTCGGCCGCCACAATATAGCCCGCCAGAACCGGCAGCACGGCACCGTTCATCGTCATGGAAACGGAGACTTTCTCCAGGGGAATCCGATCGAAAAGGATTTTCATGTCTTCGACGGAGTCAATCGCCACACCGGCCTTCCCTACGTCTCCCGCCACGCGGGGATGGTCGGAATCATAGCCCCGGTGCGTAGCCAGGTCAAAGGCCACAGATAAACCCGTCTGCCCGGCGGCCAGATTCTTGCGGTAGAACTCATTCGATTCCCGGGCGGTTGCAAATCCTGCGTATTGTCGGATAGTCCAGGCACGATTGGCATACATGGTGGCCGTGGGTCCCCGAAGGTAAGGGGCGAGGCCGGCGAGGGTATCGACGGTGTCCAGTCCCTCAAGATCGGATGCAGTGTAAATGGGTTTGACAACGATACCTTCCGGTGTTTTCCAGTTCAGGGATTCGAGGGAGCTTCCTTTCAGTTCTTTGGCTGCGGCTTCACGCCATTTATCTATTTGAATATGCTCAGACACAATAAACTCCTTTACGAGATATTATAATTACGTTTGTCGCGAGATCATGATCCGGCGTTGAAAGTCCGATAGGATTTGTTCGGGCGGGCGGCATGTACTGAATCTGTGCCGTACCTCATGAACCTGCCTGGCAGCAATGCGCAGGATATCCACTTTCATGTCAGGGTTTCTTCCAATACCTTCTTGACATCCTCGAAGCGGAAAGGTTTTTTAAGTGCAGCCTGGAAACCGTAATCCGCGTAATTTTTCATGACCGGATCATCATACCCGGAAATGACAATGGCCTTGATGTCCGGAGAGATTTTTTTTATCCGCGTCAATGCGGCTTTGCCGTCTAATCCTTTTCGAACCGAAAATGCCATCATGACAGCGCAGTATGGATTGCCGGCATCCTGAGCTTTTTGATATTCCTTTATCGCTTCCTGCCCCCCGGCAACGGTTGTCGCGTCAAAATCAAGCTGGTCTGCATAAAGCTGAACGAGCGTTCTGATGTCCGGACTGTCGTCCATGATCAGAATTCGCCTTCGGGAAGAAATAAATACTTTTTCTTTGGAGTCTGCATCAGGAGCCCCATCCGGTTTTGCGGGAATGTACAGGCTAAAGGAGGCTCCGCCGGTTTTCCCGGATTCAGCGGCAATACAGCCGCCGTGTTTTTTCAAAACGGCATTACACACGGCGAGCCCCATGCCCTTGTCCCGTCCCGGTTCTTTCGTTGAAAAATACGGATCGAATATCTTATCGATATACTCGGGCGGGATGCCTGGCCCGTTATCTTCAATAACAATCCGCAGGTAAGGGCCGTCCGCAAGCGGTAAGGCGTCGGTTTCCTTCAAGTCGATATTTTCGGCGCGAACCTTCATGGTTCCTCCGCCGGGCATTGCATCGCAGGCGTTTTCGGCGAGGTTGTTGAAACACTGCCTGATCTGAAGTTCGTCAATTTCAGCGGGCCAGAGACCTTTCTGGATCTCCATCAGCGGGTTGACGGGTGATGACTTCAGCGCGCTTTTAACTGCATCGCGGAGAAGATGCTCAACTCGCTGCATTTTCAGCTTCGGCTGACCGCCACGTGAAAAAGCAGAGAGGCGGCTGGTCAGTTCCCTGGTTTTTTCCAGCGACTGCTGTGCAGATTTTAGCCATTTTTGGGCGATATGGTCGGATTTGATGCCGAGAATGGCCATGTCGATATATCCCTGCACCAGTGTTAGGAGATTATTGAAATCATGAACGATTCCTCCCGCCAGAATTCCCAGGGATTGGAGCTTGACTGTATTTTGGAGGGCATCCTCCATCCTGTTGCGTTCCGTGATATCGTAGATCATAGTGTACAGAAGTTTTTTACCGTTTCGCTGCAATGGTCCACTGAAGACTTCCACGTCACGAATTGAACCGTCCGCCCTGGTTTGTTTTGAAACAAAATAACTGCGCTTTTGCGTCGAGTCCAGAGTCATCTGCGCGTTCAGCTCATCGCTGCTCACCGTGCTGATTTCGGACATTTTCTTTTGTGTCAGTTCCTCCCGGTTCCACCCGTAATAGGCGCAGGCGATGCGGTTGGCATCCACGATGGATTTACTGTCCGGATCAATGAGCAGCATCACCGGGTGGCCGTTTTCAAACAGGCTT
Organism: uncultured Smithella sp.; assembly: GCA_964640755.1. Taxonomy (GTDB): domain Bacteria; phylum Desulfobacterota; class Syntrophia; order Syntrophales; family Smithellaceae; genus UBA8904. The sequence goes on from CAZXIP010000015.1 coordinate 2,657, forward strand.
TTATAACATTCTTCGTTTTCAGGCGGTGTTTGAAGCGGCAGATGCTTTTCGTTTTTCTTAAGCAGGTTGGTGCTTTCCAGAAGCTTTGACTCCATTAAACCGAGACGGCTTTCCTGATCCTTAGCCAGCCGTTCGCACTCACGTGCCCGGCTGATGCTGTCCTGCCGCTGCTGTTCCAATTGTTTGAGCAGGTTTTCTTTTTCCTTCAGCAGTTTTTCAAATTCCAACAACTGTTTTTCGTTTTGTTTGATGAGGGCGTCTTTTTCCTGTGCGAGTTTTTCGCATTCACTAGACTGCTTGACGTTGTCGTGCCGCTGCTGTTCCAATTGTTTGAGCAGGTTTTCTTTTTCCTTCAGCAGTTTTTCAAATTCCAACAACTGTTTTTCGTTTTGTTTGATGAGGGCGTCTTTTTCCTGTGCGAGTTTTTCGCATTCACCAGATTGCTTGACGTTGTCGTGCCGCTGCTGTTCCGATTGTTTGAGCAGGTCTTCTTTTTCCTTCAGCAGTTTTTCAAGTTCCAGCAGCCGTTTTTCGTTTTGTTTGATGAGGGCGTCTTTTTCCTCGGTTAATTTTTCGCTGTCCTGCAACTTTTTCATCATGAGCTGGGTCTGGTTAGCCTGGTCCCGCAATAGTGTTTCGATTCCCTGCGTTTCAATTTCGCTGTGCTGCAGGGTTTCTGCATTTATCTTACGGCCGGTGATGTTTCGGGAAACACCTAAAATTTCTATCATCTTGCCGCTGATATCCCGAACGGGCGTCAGATTGGTTTCCGTCCATACGGTAGATCCGTCTTTGCAGAGGTATTCCAGTTGGACAATCCTTGATCGGATTCTGGGGGCCTTTTTGGAATATTCCAGAGCAAGTTCTTCACCCCAAATGGTGTTGGCTAATTCGACAGATTCAGGTGCGAAGATTTCGTCCAGCTCCTGTTCCATTGCCTCCTCCACCGTGAAGCCTCGTAATTGCTCTACGGACGGACTGACATAAGTCAGATTAAGGTCCATGTCCATTATCCAGGTCATGTCACCGATATTTTCCGCAAGAATCTCAAGGTGTCTTGTTCTTTCTTTAAGCTCATCTTCCATTCTCTTGGTTTCGGTTACATCCCTGTTGCTTGCGCGTGTACCGGCATACTGGCCGTCATCGTCATAAACAGGCTGGCAGACATGACTTATCCAGCGGATTTTACCGTCCTTTCGGATAATTCTGAATTCTTCATCACCCGGGACTTTTGATTTTTTTTCCATACTGCGGTGTTCCGTAAAGATAGGCCGGTCGGACGGATCGATAATTTTGAATAGAAGATCCCGGTTTTTTTTAAATTCTTCTTCGGTGTAACCGGTAATTTTCTTACAGGAAGGCGATGTATAGAGTAAGCGATCATCAACATCCAGCCAATATTCCCAATCATGGCTGTTTTGGGCAATCAGACGGTAATTCCTCTGTGTTTCCCTTAATTCATCAATAACTTGCTGATTTTTTGTGTTTTGTTCCTCATGCTCGGCCACCTGCTGCCGAAGAGTCTTGACATCTTCAAAAAGCTGTACCCGTGTTTTGTCTCTGTCGCCAGCCATAGACCCCCCCCTTTTATGATAAATGCAATTTTATGAAATTAAACTTGCATGCTGACATTTGAAAACATTCATATTCTATACACATCGGCTGCTAAAAGCAAAGATTAATTGCTTGTTTTCCAATGAGGATCCGCAACATGCCAAAATGATGAAAATCGCTGGCAGTCTGCCAGTTTTCATTCTTTTAAGCCGTATGCACTTGATTACCAGGTGAAAACAACTTCAGGGAAAATGTAGGAAAAAATCAACGGGCTGTTTCTTTCTGACCGATAGTCTAAAAATGATTTCAGATACTTACGATTATGCTTGACCGTCTTCAACTTGTAGGATAAAATCAAACACTGTAAATTAATGTGCATAAGCACATTGGTAATAAACATGAGGAGGCACTGGAGATGGCAAAATATCTCTACAATGAGGAGGCCGTTGCGAATCTTAAAATCAGCGACACGTCCGTTCTGGATCGTCTGGTTGATTTTGAGTCGGCGCGAGCGGCACATTTGAAAAAGGAACATGGAAAGAAAGACAAACGGATGACGATTGGAGAGGCGGTTGATGCCTTTGTGAAGGATGGAGACATCATCACAGACGGCGGTTTCTCTTATGTGAGGACACCGCATCAGGCCTTTTACGAAGTCATCAGGCAGGGCAAAAAGAACCTGCAGATGATTGGAGCGCCCAATACCAATCAGAGTTTTTTTATCACATACGGATTAGTGACTCATTCCCACAGTTCGTACACCGGGGCGGAAATGCGTGGTATTGACAAGGTCTACGATCGCGCTCTGAAGGCCGGTAAGATCCAGATTTTGTCTGAGTGGAGCCACGGCGGAGCGGCTCAGGCATTCAAGGCCGCCCAGCTTGGCGTTGCCGGTGTTTTCAGTAAACAAATGCTCGGCAGTGATATTGTTCGCTATAACCCTTATCTAAAGGTGATACAGAACCCCCTAAAAGCGGATAAGGATCCTGTTGTGTTTGTCCCGGCCATTTACCCTGATGTTTCGATTATTCATTGTCATGCGGCGGACAAATACGGCAATGCCTATATTTACGGTCCCGCCGTGAATGACCTGGCGGTTGCTGCAGCGGCGCGCAAACTCATCATTACCGCCGAAGAGATTGTTCCCGAAAATGATATCCGTTACAACAAGCAGGGCCAGATCATTCCGTTCTTCTATGCCGATGCCGTAGTGGAAATGCCTTTTGGAGCCCTTCCGGGCAGCATGCCGGGGTGTTATTACTGGCCGAGGCAATGGTGGGAAAAGTGCATGCGTTTTGGCGGCGTGTCCGCAGAAAACAACAAGGCGTTTTGTGATGAATGGATCATGGGTGTCAAAAACCAGTTCGAATTTGTCGACAAACTGGGAGGCGCGAAATGGATCGCCGAGGCCCGCCGTCAGACAAAGGCCGCCGAAGGCGATAATGAAGATATTGATTTCTCGTATGAAGAATACACCCTGAAGCACGATTCAGGAATTTACTATTAAGACAGGAGTATATTATGCAAGACTTAAATGCACCGGCCAATCCTTTAGAGACACTGGCCTACATCATAGCGCAGCAGATCAGCGACCACTCGGTCGTGTACATCGGAACCGGAATCCCCATGGTGGCAGGGATTCTGGCCAAGAAAACCCATGCCCCCAACATTACCCTTGTTTATGAATCCGGTGGACAGGACCCGATAGAAGGCGACATGCCCTGGTCGGTCGGCTGTCCCATGACCTGGCGAAAGTCGCCTACCATTATGGAAATGTCCTATTCGTTTGCTCAGTGCTACAATGGCTACGTGGACATCGGGTTTTTGGGTTTTGCCCAGGTCGATATGTACGGCAATGTCAACACCCATATGATCGGCAAGGATTATCACCACCCGAAGGTTCGTCTGACCGGCAGCGGTGGAAACAACGATCTGTCATCGCTCACCGAGAAGATGGTACTGGTCGGGCTCCAGACTCCGGACAAGTTTCCCCAGAAGGTTGATTTCATCACCTCCGTGGGACATCTGACCGGCGGCAACTCACGTCAGGAAGCCGGTCTCATCGGCAACGGTCCGGCCGCCGTCATCAGCCCGTGGGGAGTCTATGATTTTCATCCGGTCAACAAGCGCATGCGGGTCAAAACCCTGACACCAGGTGTAACCTTTGAGTTGGCGCAACAGCTTACCGGTTTTGAACTTCTCAAACCGGAAGGGGACATACCGGAGACAAAGCTGGTCACGCCTGAGGCATTGCAGATCATACGCACGCAGGTTGATCCGCGCGGTGTTTTCACTCAAATGCCCGCCGCATAAAATTATGAACAAATGGGGGACATGTTGTCCCCCATTTGTTTTTTAGCCAAGGGCTGAATTTGCTCCCGTGATTATGTATCTTTCCGGACTTTGCTTCATTTTCCATCTCAACACCTCCGTCCGCGTAAATCGCCTGGAAGCAGGTTGTTGCCGGATTCGTTGACTTGATTGGTCAGGATATCGTTGCTCTCTTCCTATCATACCATATAAAAAAGTTAATGCCCGGATGATGGTGAAAAAGTTTATTGATGAAGAGGGACATGGGATGCCTCCCGTCAGATCGAAACGCTACGGAACCGGTGATCATTGCAAAAGAATATACCTTGTCGCACCAAGGCATCCGGAAAATTTCTGGTCAATGCAGGGTACTGTTGATCTTTTGGGAGCGAAGACTCTCATGCCCAACGCGGCATTGGCGACGCTCATGGCATTGACCCCGCCCGACGTCAATGTTGAATATGTCCTGTGTGACGAAAATGTTTCCACGCTTAACTGGAATATGCCGTGTGATCTTGTTGCCGTAACCGGCGCAACCTTGCACAGAAAAAGGATTCACGAATTATGCGCTGGGTTCCGGGAAAAGGGTGTAAAAATAGCTCTGGGCGGAACTTACGCCAGCATTCATCATGATTCGTGCCGCTTGCTTGCAGACTACCATTTTATCGGTGAGGCCGAATACACCTGGCCTTTATTCCTTCAGCAATGGATGGCTGGAAGGGCCGATCCCGTATATTCCCAGGAAACCTATATCGATATAAAAGATAGTCCTGCGCCGGACTGGTCATTAATTAACACCACCGACTACATTAACATCAACGTGCAAACCAGCCGTGGTTGCCCGAATTGCTGCGAATTCTGCGATGTCATTCAGTATGTGGGCCGCAAACCTCGCACCAAATCTGTCCGGCAGGTTCTTTGTGAAGTTGAAACGGCGCACAAAATCGGTGCGCGCACAGTTTTTTTCTCTGATGATAATTTTCTGGCTGACAAACGTTTTACCCGAGAACTCCTTGCAGCACTAATTGCCTGGAACACTGTCCAGTCGCGGCCTCTTTCTTTTTCCACGCAGATTACGGTGGAAATCGCAGATGACGATGAAATGCTCAAGATGTGTGCTGACGCGTGCTTTTCTGTGCTTTTTCTCGGTGTGGAGACGGTGCGGAGAAAAAGCCTGGAAGAAGTAAGAAAAGGCCACAATTTAAAATATGATATTTTTGAACGCATCAACAAGATTTCCCGCTATGGCATTATGCCGTTTATCGGATTAATTGTAGGGTTTGACAATGATGACGAAAGTGTATTCGATGAACTTTATGATTTTATCACACGCACGAACAGCCCGATTGCCGGAATCAGCCTGCTCAACGCGCCCCTGCATACTCCGCTGTACAACCGCCTGAAAAAAGAAGGACGACTCTCCAGCGATGACTTTTCCGGAGAATGGCAGCTCCATACCAATATTATTCCCAAACTATTGAGCCGTGATGAACTTTTGCTGCTTTACTTCGAACTGTTTAAAAAGATATACGATCCGGCATTATTCCACAATCGGTTGCAAGGCTGGCTTACGCAGGTGGCGTATCGAAGCAATCTCTATGTCCATAAGAAATTTGATCCGAAGCAGCTTTCTAACGGCATCAGGATGATAGCTTACTTTCTGCTGTCAGCCGCGCCGGAGGTGAGAAAACTTTTTATCAAAAGCATGATTGAAACATGGCGGACAAACCCGGGTCTCATCAGAAGAGCGTTTACGTTTCTTGCCCAGTATCATCATTTTTATGAATTCGTTAATAAAAATTGCCAGCCAACGAGTCAAAGACAGTGATGTTCGCACCCCGCAAAGCCAGGAGGATATTTTTCCGCTGAACCTTTATTGCTCTTTTTCAAACTGGGACTTTTCCGCTCCGCATATGGGGCAGGTCCAGGAGTCAGGGATATCTTCAAATCCGGTGCCCGGGGCGATGCTATTGTCCGGATCGCCTTTTTCCGGATCATACACATAACCGCAGACGGAACATACATAACGGGCCGCCCTTTGCGTTCCGGGCTTAGCCGCAGCCGCTTCCTGGTCAAAAGTCGGCGCGGTTTTAGGTGATTTGCCGCCTTTGACATTCTGGTAATAGTCATAGGTCATCGGCCGGCCTTCTCCCGTCAGATCCGCATCGATCACCCTGCCTACAAATATCGTATGGGTTCCACAGTCGAGTTCGCCTTCAAGCTCAGCTTCGATGAAACCTATGGAATAGTCCAGAACGATCGGCACACCGGTAACACCAATCTTTGTTTTGACGTCTTTTAACTTATCAACGTCGCGGCCGCTTTTAAAGCCGAACAAGCCAATGAAGGTCATTGGCGCGGCCTCTGATACGATCGAAACGGTAAATTTTCGGCTTTGCCGTATCAATTCATGTGTGTAGTTTTCTTTGTTGATGCAGATGACCAGGGATGCAGGTTTGGATGTTGCCTGAACAATGGAATTGGCGATCTGGCCGTTGAATTTGCCTTCCTGTCCTGAAGTGACGATGTAAAGGCCGTAGCTGATTTTGTGAAGGGCTGCGCGGTTCATTTTTTATTTCCTCATTTCCGGAATATTTTTATCGATGTTTCTTATAGCTGAATTTAATTTTTCTTGCCAACAGATTTCTATACGGGTTTTTTCTTTTGACAAATGGGCGTTTCTCTTATAGGGACTTTAAATGTTGGAGATTTTGCTCTTTTATCCGATCTGTCCGGGTACCTGGGCACTGGTTTAAAACCAAAAACCCTAAAGCCGGCTGCACATGGTTTGTCTGGGAGAAAGAGAAAAATCATGCTGACTTACCAAGCGTTTACAGAGAAAAAATCCTTTAATTTTGAAGAAATTCTGGCGTTTGCCTATGGAACCCTTGTCTCGGATCCGCCGCCTTTTTTTGATGCACGTCTGCCCGCCCCGCCATTTCTCATGTTCGACCGAATCACAATGATCGAGACCAATGGTAAAGGAGGAAAGATTGTTGCTGAACAGGATATCCGTCTGGATGCCTGGTATTTTCAATGCCACATGCCGGGCGACCCGGTACAGCCCGGATGTCTTGGTGTGGATGCGATCTGGCAGTTGCTGGGTTATTATTGCGTTTGGCGCGGAGCGCTGGGTACGGGAAGGGCCCTGGGGTGCGCCGATGTATCATTTAACGGTCAGATCCGGCCCTACAATAAAACGGTCCGCTTTGAAGCCGACGTGCGACGATTTTCACGTTTGAAGGAATCCGGTGCGTCCTTGGTCATTGGTGATGGCCGGATTTTTGTGGATGATGAACTCATTGCCACGGTTGATCAGGCGCGTGTCGGGGTCTTTAAAGATATAGTCTATCCCGATTATCCGAATCGCTCAAAAAATTCCATAGGTGGAATGATGAATAGATAAAAAAACGGGCACGTGCTCTGTTTTTTTACCGGCAAAAAAATATTGAAAATCTTTCCCGATTGAAGCTATGATCACTCGGTTTTTTATAACGTGTTTGGCAGGGAGAGCTTTTGAACATTGTTAAAAAAACGGCTCTTTATTTGGCCCGTACGAAATACTGCAAAACCGCTATTGAGGATCATGCTGATCTGACGGCCATTCGGGAAAAGCCGACGCCATCGATGATCGCCGGCATTATCCTGATAGGGTTCAGTTATGTAATCGGTTTGCCGGCTGTCATTGCCATGGGCATTATCGCCGTCTGGATGAAAAAACCGCTGGTGGCTGTTATCGGTGGTCCATTGATTTACGCGATCTCCACAATTATCTTCATCATCGGCATCAAGATGGTTGGGAAAACGTACTTTCAGGTTTTTTCCCGATGGCTGGTGCGGGTCGTGTTAGAGAAAATTCTTGGTGATGATGTCCGGATGCTTTCCGAATCCGGTTCAAGTGACAAATAAATGATAACCTGCGGCGTTTCAACGCTGAATTAAACATATCGAGGTGGTGCATGAATAAAATAGAAGAAACAATCGGTGAACTTAAAGTGAAAATCATTGAGACACTGGGGCTGCTGGATGTGACCCCTGAAGACATTAAGGATGATGAACCGCTGGTCGGCGGTGATACAGGCATTGATTCCATTGATGTGCTGGAACTGGTCATGATGATTGAGAAGGATTATGGTGTTAAAATTGAGAGCAAGGAACTGGGCGCCAAGGTGTTTGCTTCGGTTCGCGCTTTGGCCTCTTATATTCTGCAAGCGAAAAATTCAAAGGCTTAGCCTTTGATATAGACGATTGCCATTATGATTTGCTTCTACAGAAAGTCTGATGATTTCATGAAGAGAGTGCTGCTGATTTCCGCCAATATGATGAAAAAACCCTATCCGGTCTATCCGTTGGGGCTGGATTATGTGGTTGGTGTTTTGAATTCCCGGTATGAAACAAAAATTCTGGACATGAATGAATTTTCGTCTCTGGAAAAACTGGGGGAGCAGGTGCGTTCTTACGCACCGGATTATATTGGTCTTTCGATTCGCAATATTGACAACACGGACACAATCAACAGCAAGGGTTTTCTGTCCGATTACCAGCACCTGGTGAATGTGATCAGGCGCAATTCACAAGCCCCGTTAATTCTGGGAGGCAGCGGCTACACGGTTTTCCCCCTGGAATTTATCCGCGCTCTGGATGCGGATTATGGTATTGCCGGAGAAGGGGAGAGGTTTCCCGTTTTGCTTGCGGCGCTGGAAGATAAAACCGATATCACAACCATTCCCGGTATCGTCACAAAACAGTCCGCTTCCGTTGATTACGAAGCATGGAACGGGGGGATGCACAGGACGTTTAATCCGGATTCGGCGCACACGAAATATTATTTGTCCTACGGCGGCATGCTCAATTTGCAGACGAAAAGAGGCTGTCCATTTAAGTGTAGCTACTGCACCTATCCACATATCGAAGGCAGCCGGATGCGCTTTTTTGAGCCGAAAGAAATTGCGAGCCAGGCCCGCGAACTGCAGAATGCCGGTGCCAAATATATTTTCATGACGGATTCCGCTTTCAACGCCAGCTACAATCAAAGCCTGCAAGTGGCTGAAGCGTTTGTGAATGCCGGTGTCTCTATCCCGTGGGGAGGGTTTTTTGCGCCTACGGTTCCCCCGGATGATTATTATCAAAAACTCGCTGATGCAGGGCTGACGCATGTGGAGTTCGGAACCGAGTCCATGTGTGACAAGATGCTTTATAACCTGCAAAAACCTTTTGTCAGCTCCGACGTTTTTCAGGCTCATCAAAAGGCCCTGGCTGCCGGTTTGTTTATTGCCCATTATTTTATGCTGGGCGGGCCCGGTGAGAATGAAGAAACGCTCCAGGAAACATTAGACAGCGTTGATCAACTGGAAAAGGCGGTTTTTTTCTTTTTTTGCGGTATCCGCATTTATCCGCATACAGCACTGTATGACACAGCTGTCGGTGAAGGGCAGATCAGCGCGTCGCAGAATCTGATTGAACCGGTTTTTTACCGGTCCCGTTTTATTTCCGATGTCGACATTATAAAAAAAGTAGAAGCGCATGCCGATGGCCGGCTGAACTGGCTGATCGGAGCGGGTGAGAGCAAGGCGACCCGAATATTGCCAAGGCTCTATGAACGGGGGTATACGGGACCTTTGTGGGAACATCTGATCTGAATCAAGATCATTGCTCATTCGGCAGAATATTGGTGCACAAAAAAGTATGGTTATGAAAGATCGAAAGGCAGAGGTGAGTCCCGCTCATATCACGGGGATCGTTCTGATGATTGCCGCCGCTGCCGCTTTTTTTGTTCAGCCGCTTTTGTCCGCCTCCCTTTTATTTCTGTACATTGTCTTGTGCGTGGGCGCCTGTTTTTATCCTCAAATGAACTTTCTGGGGCCTGTGATCAGCAGGGGACGCTCAGGGGAAAAAAATGTGGCCATCACTTTTGATGATGGTCCTTCTGAGGTTACCACGATAAAAATTCTTGATCTGCTTGACCGGTATTCCCTCCGGGCAACTTTTTTTGTGTCCGGGTTGAATGCCAGGCAATATCCGGGCCTGATTGATGAGATCATCCGCAGGGGCCACAGCATCGGCAATCATACCATGCAGCATGATCCATTGATCATGCTGAAAAGTTACCGTGTGCTTTACCGGGAAGTTTATGAAGCACAGGCTGTTTTACGTAAAATGGGAATTGACGCGCTGGCTTTTCGTCCGCCCGTGGGGATCATCAATCCGAAACTTCCGACGATCCTTGACCGGTTAGGATTGTTTTGCGTCACCTTCAGTTGTCGGGCGATGGATGCGGGGAATATCCGTGTTAAAAATCTGGCCTTCAGGATTTTGAAAAAACTGAAGGATGGAGATATTATTCTTCTGCATGACAAACCGCCGCGCCGCAGCGAAGACCATCCTGTTTTATTTCAGGAAATAGAGAATATTCTGACGGGCATACAGGACAGGGGCCTGCGGGTCGTCCCTTTGGCCCGGCTCATTGACAGGAAAATAATGACTTTAGAATCAAGGACATGAAAGATATTTGTCTGAAAATTTTCATTGATTATCCGTCTGGCATAATTTTGATTGACAAACTATCCAATAATATATGAATAAATTAGATTAACCGTAGTACGTATATCGTAAACGGACGGAGGAGTTGTTTTTTGATCGATCGGTGGAATCTACCCAGTGGTATCAGGCGCGTTGCACCCAATGTGCTGGAAGCGCAGATTTTTGTTCCGGAAGACTCTGTCTGGTTTTCGGGGCATTTCCCCGGAGAACCGATTTTGCCCGGCATTGCGGTGGTTCATGCCGTTTATGAAACCATCCTGCAGGATGCGAAGGAGCAGGGAGAGAGTGTGTATATTTCTTCTTTGAAAAGAATCAGGTTTACGAGCCCTGTCCGTCCGGGTGACACGATGTTTATCAGTATGACCAGCGAAGACGCTAGAACCGGGAAGCATTATATTTTCAAAGCGAACGTCAAAGAGAACACGGTCAGCAGCGGTCTTGTGGTTGTAGTAAAAAACGTAAAAGACAAAAAAGGTGAAAAGGAGGATGGGAATGCCTGAAAGTATGGAAACAAAGGGCATTGTGCGGCATGTGGCGGAGATCATCATAGGAGAACTTAAACTGGAAGAAGTCACCCCGGACACATTTAACCCGGATATGGATCTGGTGGATGAACTGGGCATTGACAGTATGGATCTGGCAACCATTGCCCTGGTTTTACAGGATGAGTACAAAATTGTCATCGATGAAGATGATTATCCCCGGCTAAAAACAGTGCGTCTTATTTCTGCATATATAGAGGAGAAGCTTGCCGCGAAACATTAATACAGGTTTTAAAGGATTGGAATGACCATCGTAAACAATACATCCGCGATCTTAGAAAAAATGCGATTTTCAGACCTGTTAGCCATCCCGGAAGTCAGGGCGCGCTGGGAGAAAGTGCGGAAATATTTTTTCCTCCGTGAATCGACCTACGACATGAGCAACCGCTGCAACATCCGATGTGACGGTTGCTACTATTATGAAGGCGACAAGCAGTTTGCGGCCGAAAATCTCAATGCTGAAGACTGGCGGCGGCTGATGAGGGCAGAAAAGGCGCGCGGCATCACCTACGTTGTTCTGGCAGGGGCCGAACCGTCACTTGTACCGGATCTGCTCGAAGCATGCTATGCCGAGATGCCGCTCGGGAGCATCGCGACCAATGGATTCAAAAAAATCCCGGAATCGGTCGGCTACAAAATTCATATCTCCGTCTGGGGCAATGATGAAACCAGTCTTCTGGTGCGCCGGGCGAAAAATCTTCTTGTGCGGCAGATTGAAAATTATTCCAATGATCCGCGAGCGGTTTTTGTTTATACCTTCACGCGCAACAATATTGATGAAGTGCACGATGTGGCTGCCCGGCTGGCTGATGCCGGTTGCCTGATGACGTTTAACGTTTTTTCTTCACCGGTGGGATATCAGGGGCCCCTGAGACACGACGAAAAATCGCTTATGCTCACCCGTGCGGCGATGATCGATCTGTTGAACCGGTACCCCCGGCATGTTCTTTTTTCGGTGTATAATGCCGTTGCGCACACGTCAGCGGCGGGATTGCACGACTTGTACGGATGTTCCTATCCCAGATGCAATCCGTCGCAGGATATCGGCCTGGGCCGATCCTTTCGTCAATACAGGACGGACTTGAACTGGGATCGATCCGTGGCCTGCTGCGTCCCGGATACGGACTGCACCGACTGCCGGCATTATGCGGCCGGTTCGGCTGTGGTTACGGCGCGCCTGTATCGTCATGTCAATGATCCGGACACGTTCAAATCATGGCTGGACTATGTTGACACCTATCTGGCCGTCTGGGTGACGGGATATGACAAGGGTCAGAATCTCTGTGAACGTGTTATTCAGCCGCCGGTTAAGGGGTAAAAATGCTTATAATGAATGTAAAAAAAGGTCTTGAATCATGAAAACAGTCAGTAACTTGCTGGATCCTGTCTGGTATGAACGTTACAAGCGCATATCCAGCCTCAATATCCGCAGTTCAATATACGATGTAACCAACCGCTGCAATCTTCGCTGCAGGGGATGCTTCTTTTTTTCCTCCGGCGAAGATCACGTGCAGGAAGAAAACGATCTGAACAAGTGGGAAGCCTTTATTGACCGGGAAAAAGCCCGCGGCGTGAACCTGGCAATTCTGATCGGAGGCGAACCGACTCTGTGCATGGACCGCGTCGAAGCATTTTACAAACGTATTCCTTCCTATTGCGCGACGAATGGTCTGATCAAAGTGCCCCGTGATAAATTTCCCGATATGATGGTGGGGATTTCTCTGTGGGGAGGCGGTGAGGACGAAAAAGTTCTTCGGGGCAAAGACACGTTTGCCATATCCAGCAGAAATTACGAAGGGGATCCCTATACTTACTATCTTTACACCGTGACCCCCAAACAGGTTGGAAAAATTGAACCGGTCATTAAACGCATTGAGGATGTCGGTTTAAAAGTGCATCTGCAGCTTCTGTCCAATGATGAGGGCGTGGACGGATTTCACTGGCGGGAGGGTGAGCTTCGTGATCTGCGTGTGGAGATGGACGAGATGCTGGAGAGGTATCCGCAGACGGTCATTTCCAGCAAATATTATCATGAGGTGATTACCACCGGCATAATGCTGGGCCGACGCTTCGGCTGGCGCGAATGTCCCTCGGTGACCGAATCGTTGGATAACCGGCAGCCGCCCGTTCGCCGCCTGATTCATTTTTACCGCTGGGCAGCCGACTTGAAGACGGTTCATCGATGCTGCACGTCCGCCACGCGCGATTGTGCCACCTGCAAAGACGGCGCGGCGCACATGAGCTGGATCATGGTGAATAAGCGTGATCATATCATCAGTACGCGGGATCTGCAGAACTGGATCGAAGTGTACGAGATGTTCGCCAAGCTCTACCGGCTCATTCCATGGTAAGTTTTGTCTATTTCGGGCTGCTCGAAAAATGATAAATTTATCATGTCCATCAGAAGTATCCTTATTTCTCATTAAATAATCAAAAAAAATTATAATTGATATTTTTAGCAAGCTCTTGCATGATAAATAATTAACGCCGCAGGATTGATTTCCGGTGGTGATATGAAATGAGGGTGCATACAACGTGTCGAAAAAAACGTTCATACTGGGCTATGATTTGGTATCTTCCCTGGGAACGGATCTGGAAAGTCAATGGAGGCGAGCTGCTCAGGGCGATAGTGGTATCGGTCCGCTGACGCGATTCCCCTTGGCCGATGATTTTCCCGTGCGTGTGGCCGGTCAGGTGGGTGAAATAGATATCCGGCCCTATCCGTTTTTACAGCCCCGCGAAATGGCGCACTGGACGTCGCCGATTTACCCTTACGCCCTGTTGGTGGTTCATCGGGCACTGAAAATGAGCGGCCTGGAAATTACCGCCGACATCGCGCCGCGTGTGGCCGTCACGTTCAGTTCCGCCGTCGGCGGCATGGATGCCGTTTTAAAAGCGGACCGCCAGATGATTGCAGACAAAAAAATGCCGCATCCCTTTTCCAATCCCAATTCCTGCATCAACATGGTTGGCGGAAAGGTTTCCATCCTGACCGGGGCTACCGGTCCCATCAGTTCCACGATTACAGCTTGCGCCACCGGAGTAACATCCATGATTATCGGCGAGATGATGCTCAAACTCGGTCTGGCGGATGTGGTCATTGCCGGGGCGGTGGATTGTCCGCTCGTGGAACCCATTCTGGCGGGTTTTGTCACCATGAACGGCGCTTATCGTCCCAAGGAAGGGCAATCCGAAGAGCCTCCCGAAAAAACCAGCCGTCCTTTTTCGGCAAACCGAAGAGGGTTTGTGGTGTCTGAAGGGGCAGGCTGCATCATTCTGGCAACGGATGAATTTGCGCGTGCCCATGGACTTGATGCAAAAATTGAAATGGCCGGTTCGGCAATGACGTCGGATGCCAGCCATTTTGTGGCGCCCAATCTCGCAACCGTGCAAAGATGTATTGAACTTTCGATTGCAAGCGCGGGTCTCCAACCGCAGGATGTTGATGCCGTCAATGCCCACGCGACTTCAACAAAAATCGGGGACAAAGTGGAAGCCGATGCCCTTGTCAATGTGTTTGGCCAAAAAACACCGCCCACATCAGCCAACAAATCGCAGTTGGGACATGCGATGGGTGCGTCATCCGCCATCGAGACGATTCTGGCCATGGAGGGAATGCTTCAAAACACCTTGCTGCCGACCATTAACGTTGAACCTGATCCGGCGATTCCCATTGATTGTGTCTCTGAAGGCACCCGGAGTCTGCAGCAGGAATTTGTCCTGAAAAATGCCTTTGGCTTTGGCGGTTGTAATTCCTGTCTGATCTTGAGGCGCATAGACTGACGAATGGAATGTAGATTATGAAAGCTCCTCAGAATCGCAGGGTATTTGTTATCGGTTACGGTGCCGCAACCCCGCTGGGCAGTACGTTTGCAAAAACCTGGGACCGTGCTGTGAAAGGTGAGGCTGGGTTCCGGAAGGTGACGCGCTGCAAGGTCGAATCGGCCTGTGATATTGTCGGTGAGATCCCCGACTGGTTTCCCCTCGAGCTTGATTTTACCGACGCGAAGGAAGTGTATAACTGGAACGCGTCGTTCGTGATTCTGACAATGGAGGTCTGCAGAGCGGCACTGGAGGATGCAGGTATTGTCATGGATGATCGCATCGCGCCGAGAATGGCCTGCCTGGTCGGATCAGCGCTCAACGGGACGGATGCGTTTCGTGTGGCCATGCACGATCTGGAACACCGGGGGCCTTTGCGGGTGAGCCCTTACCTGCTGCCGAATTTGTGCGGCAATCTGCCGTCAGGGAAAGCCGGCATGCTCCTGAAATTTACCGGTCCGATCTTTTCGCCGCAGGGCGCCTGTGCTTCCGGCAATCATGCCATCGGCATCGGTGCGCGCATGATCCGCGACGGGGATTGCGATTTTGTTTTGGCGGGAGGGGCGGATGCGCCCATTCTTCCGGAGTTGATTCACGGTTTTGCCAATATGAACGCCACGATCAAGATTCATCACGGGGATCGCGCCTATAACGATCATGCACAGGTGTCCCGTCCTTTCAGCATTGACCGGAAGGGTTTTGTCCTTTCGGAGGGTGCGGGAGTTGTCGTTCTGGCGGCGGAAGAGGCCATTAAAGCGCACGGACTGACACCGCGCGCCGAGGTGCTCGGCGTAGGATGGACGTCCGATGCTTATCATTATACAAGTCCCAACCCGCATACCATTGTCCGGGCAATCAGGGAAACCATTGAAGATGCCGGTCTTGAGCCGGCGGATGTTCACTATATCAACGCTCACGGCACCTCCACTCCCAAAGGAGACAAGACGGAAATCAAGTGTCTGCGGGAAGTATTTGGCAGGAACATCGAAAAGATTCCCGTATCGTCCAACAAGTCGCAATTGGGCCATACCTTGGGGGCCACAGCCGCCATCGAGGCAGCTCTGACGATTGAAGGAATGCGGGAAGGTATTATTCTTCCCACAATCAACCATATCCAGGATCCGGAATTGTCCGATATTGACGTGGTGCCGAACATTACCCGCAGGCAGAAATATGAAATGGCGCTGTCCAACGCGTTTGGCTTTGGCGGAACGAACTGCTGCGTGATTTTTCGAGGAGTCTAAAATGAAACCAAAACCCTTTGTGCCCGAGATGTACAAAAACGACGAAAAGTATGTCCGGGATCAAACCACCGGGCTGATCTGGCATCGGACGGTGCACAGAACACTCTATGCCGATACCGACCGCTCACAGGTCGTCTATCATTCCAATTATCTGCGCTATTTTGAATTCGGCCGTACTTCGCTGATGCGTGATGTGGCTTATCCATACAGGGAAATCGAAGAAAGCGGCTATGTCTATCCCATTATCGATCTGGGAATCACCTTTTATCAGTCGCTCTATTACGATGACCTGATGTATATTCATACAAGACCGGTTCATCTGGAACGCGTGCGGCTGCAGTTTGACTATGTCATCACCCATGCGGAAAAGGGGCACATCATTTGTGTCGGATACACGAAACACTGCGCAGCCAATTCCGCGGGAATGCCGGTAGGGGTGGATCCGAAAACGGTTAAGTTATGGCAGACCTTTCCGGACAAACTATGAGCAGACTTTTTCCGGTAAAGCTGGAAATAGCCCCGTATCTTCGGGATCATAGTTTTGACGGGAGGGCCGTTTTCCCTGCTGTGGAGGCCCTGATTACTCTGGCAAAATCTGTGAAAAGCCATTACCCTCAGGCTGTGCTCCAAGACCAGAGATCGGCTCTTTTTCCCAGGCCATTGTTTGTTGAGACGGCAGATAGAAGCCTGGATGCGCAAATCGAAATTGATGAGTCGGCGGACGGCATCCATGCATCACTTCAAACATCCGTTAAAATCCACAATACCGCTATCAGCAGGACGCTTGACCATGCAAGAGTGACGTTTGCCGGA
>CAZXIP010000016.1:0-19184 GCA_964640755.1 uncultured Smithella sp.
ATGCGCGCCTCGATCCTGGTTCTGGGGCCGCTGGTTGCCCGCATGGGCAAAGCCCGGGTGTCTCTTCCGGGTGGCTGCGCCATCGGTGCCCGGCCGGTCAATCTGCACATCAAAGCCCTTCAGGATATGGGTGCTTCTGTGGAATTGCACGGCGGCTATATTGAAGCAACAGCTGACAGGCTCAAAGGCGCGGATATTTATTTTGATTTGCCGACGGTCACCGGAACGGAAAATATCATGATGGCGGCGGTGCTGGCCGATGGCACCACTGTTCTCAACAATGCCGCACGCGAACCGGAAATTGTCAACCTTGCAGAGGTTCTTAGAGGCATGGGGGCCAAAATCAGCGGTGCGGGCACGGATGTCATTACAATCACCGGCGTTACATCGCTGAAAGCTGTTGAAGCATCGATTATCCCCGACCGTATCGAGGCCGGCACATTCATGATCGCAGCGGGAATCACCAATGGTGAAATCAACATCCTGGGATGTAATCCCCACCACCTGGAAGCCCTGATAAACAAGCTGCGGGATACCGGTATGACCATCACTTCCATCGATGGAGGCCTGAAAGTCTCTGCCGGTTCCAAAATCCACAGCGTGGATGTGAAAACCATTCCCTACCCCGGTTTCCCCACGGATTTGCAGGCGCAGATAATGGCATACATGGCTATCGGCAGTGGTCTTTCCGTCATTACAGAAACCGTTTTTGAAAACCGTTTCATGCATGTGAGCGAACTGATCCGTATGGGTGCGGACATCCTGATCCAGGGCGGCAGCGCCATTGTGCGCGGCGTCCCGACCTTGTACGGTGCACAGATCATGGCTACGGATTTGCGCGCTTCAGCCTCATTGATTCTGGCGGGCCTGGTCGCTGAAGGCACAACGGAAATATCCAGAATTTATCATATCGACCGCGGCTACGAGGGCATAGAGAAGAAATTTTCCGCACTGGGTGCGGACATTAAAAGGGTGAAACAATAACATGAAAATCATCCACGCAGACGCACCTGACTTTCGTGATTTTTTTCAGCGGTTACGCCAGCGGGGCGGTTCTTTTTCTCCTGAAATCATCTCCTCGGTTGCCCGGATCGTCCATGACGTTTCCGTCCAGGGTGACGAGGCGCTTTTCCGCTACACCAAACAGTTTGACGGACATGACCTTACCGCGGAAACGGTGGAAGTCACCGACGATGAAAAACAGGAAGCCCTGAAAAAGGTGAAGCCCGAAGACCGCGAAGTCATCGGGCTTGCCGCACGCCGGATTGAAGAATATCACCGCCACCAGTTTGCCCAGGGATGGTCGATGGTTGATCAGGAGGGCGCGGAAATGGGCCAGCTTGTATTGCCCCTGCGGCGGGCCGGCATCTATGCCCCCGGCGGCAAGGCATTCTATCCTTCAACCCTGCTTATGGCGGCAATTCCGGCGCGTCTTGCAGGCGTCAGGGAGATCATCCTGGTCAGCCCGGTAAAGAGGGGTCAATTAAATCCTCTGATTGCCGAATCAGCGGAAGTTGCGGGCGTTGACCGCATTTTCAAAATCGGTGGTGCACAGGCAATTGCCGCACTGGCTTACGGAACACAAACCGTTCCGCGTGTGGATAAAATTGTGGGCCCCGGAAATGCCTATGTTGCCTCAGCGAAAAAACTGGTTTTCGGGCAGGTCGCCATTGACATGATCGCCGGTCCCAGCGAAGTGGTCATTATTGCAGATGAAACCGCCAATCCCGCTTTCGTGGCGGCGGACATGCTGGCTCAGGCCGAACATGATGAAATGGCGGCGGCAATTCTGATGACACCCTACCCGGATCTGGCAGATGCTGTAGCGTCGGAAATTCAGAAGCAGCTGCAGAAACTGCCCAAGAAAGAAATTATTCAAAAATCTCTTTTACAATGCGGAGCCATCATCATTACATCCGATGTCTTCCAGGCCGTAGAGCTGGCCAATCTGTTTGCGCCGGAGCATCTTGAACTGATGGTGGAGAATCCCAAAGGAAGTCTAGTACAGGTGCGCAACGCGGGTTCCGTCTTTTTGGGATCCTATACGCCGGAAGCCCTCGGCGACTATATTGCCGGCACGAACCACATCCTGCCGACGGAAGGAACAGCAAGGTTTTCCTCACCGTTGGGCGTATATGATTTTTACAAGCGAATGAGTGTGCTTTCTTTCCCCAGGGCGGCGTTTGAAAAGCTGTCCGGCCCGACAAGCCATTTTGCCCGGATGGAAGGTCTCGACGCACACGCCAGCTCCGTTGATGTCCGCATGAAACACAGAAAAGATCGGTAACTGGTCAGAATATTCCCCGATCCTGCCGGGCGTACCAAACAAAAGGGCCCCGGAGGAGCCCTTGGAATATTTTTTTCTGCAAAGATTTCAACTGATCAAACGCAATCAAACATAAAAACGGCCTGATTCAATGATGGGAGGATCATCATGATCTATCGCGTAAATGATGTCCTTGTTCAGCTCCTCTTTGATGGCGCCGACGATCGCCCTTCTCTTGTTCTGAAGCTTGGCAAAATTAAGAACCTCTTCCATCAGCTGATCAATATGGCATGCTTTGGTGATAATGTGGTGATCCTCGCATTCCTGTGCAGTAAGACGTTTTCCGGTGAGAACCATTTCGTCAAGCTTATAGCGCGGGATGGCCTTGCTCATGGCGGTCATCATGCCCGGCAGAAACGGGATGCCCAGATCAACTTCCGGAAAGCACATGAACCCCCGGTCTGAACGCATGAAACGAAAGTCAAAATAGCAGCACATAATCGCACCGCCGGCAAATGCGTGACCCGTGATGGCGGCAATCGTAGGCATCGGAAACAATGTAATTTTTCTGAATAGCGCCATCATGTTTTCAATAAATTTCTTGGCTGTGGCCGCATCATTTTTCTGCATGATCGGCATCAGCCACTCCAGATCGATTCCGTTGCTGAATATTTTTTCATGCGCACCACGCACGACAAGAACATTGGCGTCGGTCTGTTTTTCGACATGCTCCAGCGTATCCATAAATTTCTGCAGGAAGTCCAGATTTAAACGGTTTTCCCCTTCATTCAGCGTAACAACGGCCACCTGGCCTTCCATCTTAATTTCAATTGACATAATTTTTCTTCTTTCCTGATATTTTATTAACTGTCCAGGACAGTTTGTATAGCGCTTCTATTGCTCAAGTGGTAAACTTTTATCCTTTTAATGAAATATTTTCAACCCAAATTTCCATGATCTGAAAATCCTCATTACCCCTTATGCATTGCAGCTCAGTCTTTCTTTTCCAGGGCCTGCCTCGCCTCATCCCGGGACTGAAAGATGTGCGGAGCCATTTGCCTTCTTTTGAGCTCATCACCCAGCTTCATGCGCAGAAAAGCGCTGGTCGTGTACCGGGTCACATCACTGTAATATTCAGACACTACATATTTGACCATATTGATGTAATCGTCTTCCAGTTCAGGCGCAATGGAAAAGTTGTCATAGTTGACAATGGTTTTAACCCGCTTACCCAGAGGCTGACAAATTTCGGTCACGCGGGTGCGGATGGCTTCAATGTCATTTTTCGTCCGGACATTCAGCCCCTCGAAATTGACATAGAAAATGTTGGTTGACGGATCGTAAGTGAGTCTCTGGTCAATGGGAATGCTCAAAAGATCATCTTTGAGTCCCATGGGCACCGATTTGAATATCCTTTCATCCATGAGGCGAAGGTTTTTGATGAGCGGCCGAAACTCCATTTGTGCCAGAATGTCTTTTTCCAGATCAACACCCGGCGCAATTTCGATCAGCTCAAGACCCTCAGGAGACAGAGTGAAAACACATCGTTCCGTGATATAAAAAATCTGCTGGCTGCCCTGCTGCGCGGTTTTTCCGCTGAAGGTGATCTGCTCCACATCCCGGACAATTTTTTTCACGTTCCCCTCTTTGACGATTTTGAGCTGCCCCGCGGACACGGCCAGTTCGGCTGACCCGGCGGTGAACGTTCCAGCAAAAATAATTTTCTTGGCCGTTTGGGTGATATCAATAAAGCCACCGCAGCCGGCCAGTTTTGGTCCGAACTTGCTGACGTTGACGTTGCCGTGCGAATCCATCTGCGCCAGTCCCAGACAGGCCAGATCCAGTCCCCCACCGTCATAAAAATCAAACTGGGCATGCATGTCGATCAAACAATCCATATTGGTGGCCGTGCCGAAATCCAGCCCCCCGGAGGGAATACCGCCGATGGAGCCTGCTTCCGCCGTCAGCGTCAAATAATCAAATATGCTTTCCTCGTTGGCGACATTGGCAACGCCTTCAGGCATGCCAATACCGAGATTCACCACCATGTTCGGCTGAAGTTCAAAAGCGACACGCCGGGCGATGATCTTGCGCTCATCCATCGGTAAAGGCTCGATGGTGGCCGTCGGCACTTTGAATTCGCAGCTGTAAGCCGGATTGTAATTTGTCCCGTAGGTCTGCCAGTGGTTTTCAGGTTTGCCAACCACTACGCAATCTACGAGTATGCCTGGAATCTTGACATGCCGGGCGTTTAGAGCATCGCGCTCAGCGATTCTTTCCACCTGTACAATGACAAATCCTCCGGAATTTTTTGCCGCCATAGCCAGCTGCAAAACCTCCAGAGTAAAGGCTTCCTTCTCCATGGTAATATTACCGTCCATATCCGCTGTTGTACCGCGCAGCAGCGCAACGTGGATGGGCAGCGTTTTGTAGGCCAGGTATTCCCTGCTGTCAAAGGTAATCAATTCGACCAAATCTTCCGTGGTAATGGTATTGACTTTTCCGCCCTGGTCGCGGGGGTCGACAAAGGTCCCTAAGCCCACATGGGTGATGGTTCTCGGAACGTGCCCGGCAATATCACGATACAAATGCGTGATGACACCTTGGGGGAAATTGTAGGCTTCAATTTTGCCATCCAGCGCCAGGCGCTGAAGCTTGGGAACCAGCCCCCAATGGCCGGCGATCACTCTTTTGAGCAGGCCTTCATGGGCCAGATGGTTGATGCCTCTATCCCTGCTGTCACCAATACCCGCAGCAAAAATCAGGGTGAGATTTTTTGGCTCACCCGTTTGCAGAAAACGTCTCTCCAGACCAATCAGCAGTTCTTCAGGTGCCAGCCCTCCTATAAATCCATCGATAGACACCGTGTCACCGTCGCGAATCACCCGTATGGCTTCGTCGACGGATACGATCTTGCCGCGCTTCATGCCGGCCCGAATGTCTGCGATGACCGGGCTGACAATGCCTTTGTTGTTCATGTCTTTTCTCCAAAGATTGACTAACTGGTCATCGTACCGCCATCAACGTAAATGGTATCACCCGTGATATAGTCCGCTGCGCCCGACGCCAGAAACAGAACAGCGCCGACAACATCTTCCGGTTCGGCGATCCTTCCCTTGGGGATAACCTGACAGATCATCTTTTCGATATCGGGGCTGGACCAGATGGGTTTGCTGAAATCCGTGCGGGTGAATCCGGGAGCAACGGCGTTGACATTGATACCCAGCGGGGCCCACTCACGGGCCATGCAACGCGTAAGGTGCTTCAATGCCGCTTTGCTGCACCCATAGGCGGCCATTCCCGCCTCGGCTTTATCCGCACCGACCGTGGTGATATTGATAATCCTGCCGCTCTTCTGTTCAATCATCTGGCGCGCAACCAGACGGCTCAAAAGCCAGGCTGCCTTGACATTGGTGTTGAAGCACTTGTCCCACCCGTCTTCGCGAAGATCGAGCAGTCCGCGCAGGAAACTTCGGGCTGCATTGTTCACCAGAATGTCGATCCGTCCGAATTCCCTGACAGCGGCATTGACCAGATTTTCCAACTGCGCATGAACCGTCAGGTCGGTCACAACGGGCAGGGCCTTGCCGCCTTTTTTCCGGATTTCATCCGCCACAGCATCAATTTGTGCCTGAGTTCTGCTGCACAAAACTACACTCGCACCTGCTTCGGCCAAACCCAGAGCAATCACCCGGCCAATTCCCCTTCCGGCGCCTGTGACAATAGCCGTTTTACCCGAAAAGTTAAAAACATTGCCCATAACGTTCATCCTCCTGTTTTTATATAGATTACATGAATATTATGAATTACCTGCTGGAACGTTGATTCATTTTCAGCAATTTTATAAGCTTTTCATAAACAGTTTGCAAGCGATGAAACAAGCGAATTGCAACACCGGTTGACCTTCAATTTTCACTATTGAATTCCATCAGCAAATGACCTGCAGATACCGGTATCGCAAAGATTGCCCATAATACATTGAAATACTTGATTTTGTTTTCCCGCCGCTGCCATGAAGCCGAGCAGTCATTGCCGCATAGATACATATAACAAAATGGATGCGCGATGACAGGCTTCATTAGAGACGTAAGCGGCGTTGAAGCTCCAACCGGTTGTTAAAATGGATTATTTCTTGACATTGACCGGACTTGTTTTTATAGTCACATGGTTAATAAAACCTTCATCCAGAAGGCTGAACCATCAAATCACCCGCAAGGAGAAAACATGGCAGCACCATTAGTGATCGCAATGTCCCAGGGAAAAGAAATTGTTTTATTGCCGAACATGGCCAACCGCCACGGATTAATTACAGGCGCCACAGGCACGGGAAAAACCGTAACCCTGCAAAAAATGGCCGAATCGTTCTCTTCTATTGGCGTTCCGGTCTTCATGGCCGATGTGAAAGGAGACCTCTCGGGCATCGGGGCGGCAGGCGTAGCCTCCGAAAAATTACTGAAAAGGCTGGAATCAATCGGCATCAAAGACTTTAAACCGCGTGCCAATACAGCTGTATTCTGGGATGTATTCGGGGAAAAAGGGCACCCGGTGCGCGCTACTGTTTCCGACATGGGTCCGCTTTTACTGGCAAGGCTGCTCAATCTCAACGAAACCCAGTCCGGCGTACTCACGCTGGTCTTCAAAATTGCCGACGACAACGGCTTGCTTTTGCTGGATCTGAAAGACCTGCGGGCCATGATCCAGTTTGTGGGTGACAACGCTAAACAGTTCACCACTGAATACGGCAACATTTCCGCGGCCTCCATCGGCGCAATTCAACGCGGCCTTTTACAGCTGGACGAACAGGGCGGCGATAAATTCTTCGGTGAACCGATGCTGGACATCGCCGACCTGATGCAGACGGACGGCGAAGGACGCGGTGTTGTCAATGTCCTCGCCGCCGATAAGCTTTACAATAATCCCAAGCTCTACTCCACCTTCCTGCTGTGGATGCTGGCCGAACTCTTTGAGCAGCTTCCCGAAGTGGGGGATGTCGAAAAACCCAAGCTCGTCTTCTTCTTTGATGAAGCGCATCTGCTGTTTAATGATGCGCCGGCCGCCCTTCTGGAAAAGATTGAACAGGTGGTGCGTCTGATTCGTTCCAAGGGTGTAGGTGTTTATTTCGTCACGCAAAATCCGCTGGATATTCCCGAAACGGTTCTGGGTCAACTGGGAAACCGCGTGCAGCACGCCCTGCGGGCGTTTACGCCCCGCGATCAGAAAGCGGTGAAAACAGCGGCGGATACCATGCGGCCCAATCCCGCCTTCAACACAGTTGACGCCATCACGGAGCTGGGAGTCGGCGAAGCGCTGATTTCTTTTCTGGATGAAAAAGGCCGTCCGGCTCAGGTGGAAAGATCCTTCGTTATCGCACCCGGCTCAAGACTCGGCGTCTTGAGCGATGCAGAACGGTCATCAGCCATCAATAAATCTGTCATCTACGGGCATTATGAAAAAACGCTGGACCGTGAATCCGCCTACGAAAAGCTGCGTGCTTCCGTGCAGACTGCGCCGACACCCGCGCAACCGGCCGAACAGGCTCGCACGCAAAACACGGCCACCCAAAACGGCGGATCATCGGGCGGTGGTTTCAGTGACCTTTTATTCGGCCGCACCGGCCCCCGGGGAGGAAAAACAGAAGGTCTGGTCCAGGCCGCGGCCAAAAGCGTGGCCCGATCGATCGGGTCATCCGTCGGACGGCAAATCATCCGGGGCGTCCTGGGTTCTCTTCTGGGTAAGGGCAAATAGGACTCTTGCTGAAAACATTGAAATACGCGTAATTGGCCTAATCAAAAGGCAACGATAACTGGATTCGTGTCGAAAAACAACGGCGGCAGGCTTTTTTTTGAAAAGACCTCGCCTGACAGGCATCCAGATCAATAAAGTAACCAAATTTTTCACACCATACATTGTCTGGGTCGGTTTTCTGAGTAGAAACAGGCACAACCTGAGTTGTGCCGTTGCGATGCACTGTTTTTTTCATAAAAATAGGCTGAATTTTTCGTTTATCAACACTGTCCGCCTGAAATCAGAAAACAAAAAACCATTCGCTCCTCATTCGGGGCAAGGATTCTATCAGCTATCTATCTATTTATTCATTCAGGTTATTTTTTTGCCGCTTTCTTTTTTGCCGGCAGTTTTTTAACAACCTTTTTTTTCGACGCGGGCTTTTTTAAGGCCGGTTTCGCCTTTTTCACAGCTACTTTTTTCTTCGGTGCAGCGGCCATTTTTTTCGGCGGTTTCGCCTTTTTCACAGCTACTTTTTTCTTCGGTGCAGCGGCCACTTTTTTCGGCGGTTTCGGACCTTTGTTTTCCATCGGTTCCTCGCAGCAGATCAGCTCGGCAATCGCGCATCCGCACTCTTCATCCACAATGACAGAAAGTCCACATACTTCACAACTCAGAACATCACCCGGTCTTACTTTTGACATTTATGCTCCCTCCTCGTTGTTGATGGGTCTTAACTTCCGCCCTCTTGTTGTCCATATTTTTTAATTTTAGTTCAAAATAATCTTTCTTTCAAGCATTGATTGATTTTTTCTACGTTTTTTTATTACGCATAATTCAACACATATGTATTCCTTTTGATTTTTCAAGCAAGTCTGTAAGTGCAATAAAGGACAACTTGACTTTACCCGTTGCTTTGATATGCTTTTTTACAGGGGAATCCTCTGCATGAATCAAATACTGAAAACCATTTTAGGGATTACACCCATCAAAATCACCTTTTTTGTGATTGTGATTGCACTTGTTCTGTTTTTGTCTGATATTGAGTTTTTACGCCTGATGGAACTCAAAACGTTGGATTTACGAATGGTGTCACGCGGCCCGATTGCTCCCGGCAGCGAAACCGTCGTCGTTGCCATTGACGAAAAAAGCATTTCCGAACTGGGACGCTGGCCCTGGCCTCGGACAATAATCACACAGCTGGTGGATCGGTTAAAAAAGGGAGGCGCAAAAACAGTCGGTTTTGATATCGTCTTTTCGGAACCCGATGACGGCGCAAACCTCAAAACCATCGACGCCCTGACCGCTGAAGTAAAAAAGAGGGGCATCACGGATTCAAATGTCCTGAATCTGCTGCAAAGGCAAAGAACCTCAGCGGACGCGGATGGAATCCTGGCCGCCTCCTTTCAAAAAGCGGGAAATATTACCCTTGGTTACTTTTTTCATTTTTCCATCCGTGAAAACGAAAAAGAACTGGAACATATAACAGCGCAAAGAATGGAGGAACATTCCGCGCGAATAGAGAATTCCCGCTATTCGATGATCAATTCCTCGTCAGGCAAGCCCAATGATGATTATCTACCGCGTGCTTTCGCCCCGGAGACCAGCATTTCAAGTCTTGCTTCCGCTGCGCAAAACAGCGGCTATTTCAACACCCTGCCGGACAGTGACGGATCCAATCGCTGGGCGCCGCTGGTTGTTGCTTTTGGTGAAAACTATTATTCCTCTCTGGCTGTTTCCATGGTTTGCTCCTATCTTGATTTTCCGGCCCTGTCTCTGAATCTGGAAACTTACGGCGCAAACAGCGTCGGCATCGGCAAAAAAACAATCCCGACAAATGAATCGGGACAAATGCTGATTAATTATCTTGGACCGCCGCGGACATTCCCCCACTATTCTGTAACCGATATCCTTTCCGGAAAAATTCCACCGGATACCTTCCGCGACAAAATTGTTCTGGTGGGCGCAACGGCCGTGGGCATCTATGACCTGCGCGTGACGCCGTTTTCCTCCGCCTTTCCAGGCGTAGAAATTCACGCCACGATTATTGACAACATTCTGCATGAAAAATTTCTCACGCATTCTTCTTTCATCCGTATGATCGATGTTTGCGCGATTATTGTTTTTGGTTTAATCATGGGTCTTCTGGTCAGCCACTTGCGGCCGATATCCGGAATGGTTGCCGCCTTGTTGATGATTGCGGCTTTTGTAGCCGTCAACTTTTCAGCATTCTTCAAGTTTAATGTCTGGCTGAATCTCGTTTATCCACTGATAACGATGATGATGATTTATCTGGGTATTACAATCTACCACTACTTTAAAGAAGAGCTGGAAAGGAAGAAAATCCGCGGTGCGTTTCAATACTATCTGACCGCCTCGGTCATCAATGAGATGCTCAAAGACCCCGGCAAACTCAAACTTGGTGGCGACAGGAAAGACTTAACCGTTTTATTTTCAGATATCCGGGGCTTTACAACTATTTCCGAAAAAATGACATCGGAAGAACTGGTCATGCTGCTTAATGAGTATCTCACGGCAATGACCAACCAGGTATTCCATTACGACGGGCTGCTCGACAAGTACATGGGAGACGCGATCATGGCAGTATTCGGAGCACCGATTGACCAGCCTGATCACGCCCGCCGGGCCTGCCTCACCGCGCTGGCCATGATGCGGGAGCTGCACAGGCTCCAGGATAAATGGGCAGCAGAGGGGCGACCCGTTTTTGACATCGGCATCGGCGTCAATTCCGGAGAAATGGTCGTCGGCAACATGGGTTCGGCAATGCGTTTCGACTACACCGTCATGGGCGACATGGTCAACCTCGGTGCGCGGCTGGAAGGCGCCAACAAGGAATACGGCACCAACATCATCATCAGTGAGTTCACTTACAAAAACGTAAAAGACATCATGTGCTGCCGAGAGCTTGACAGTGTGCGCGTCAAAGGCAAAATCATGCCCGTCAGAATTTTTGAGTTGCTGGGAGAAAAAAGGGATGAACCGGATTTTAAAAGCCTGATTGAAGCCTTTGCGCGAGGCTTGACTCT
This sequence comes from uncultured Smithella sp., assembly GCA_964640755.1. GTDB lineage: Bacteria > Desulfobacterota > Syntrophia > Syntrophales > Smithellaceae > UBA8904. The sequence goes on from CAZXIP010000016.1 coordinate 11,038, forward strand.
GTATCGGGAAGGAAAATGGGATGACGCAATTTCCGCATTCCAGAACACTCTTAAAATAAAACATGACGATTTCGTATCGACAATGTATATTAAAAGATGCAATAATTTAAAACAGCACCCTCCCGCACAACCCTGGGACGGTGTGTTTGTGATGACGAATAAATGATTTTAAGAAACGAGCAGAAATACCGAAGCTGGGTGGAAGTGGACCTCGATAATTTTACCGCCAATCTCCGGGAAATTAAACGGTTGATCGGCGACACGGTCGATTTCATGCAGACGGTCAAGGCCGATGCATACGGTCACGGGGCAATTGAGATTTCCCACGCCGCTCTGCGCGAGGGCGCGCGGATGCTTGGTGTAGCTAACGCTGATGAAGGTATTCAGCTCAGGATCAGCGGTATTGAAGCGCCCATAGTCATCCTGGGGCCCTCGACGCTTTCGGAAATTCCCGATGTTATAAAATACAACCTCACACCATCAGTCTCCGACAGGGCATTTGTTCGTGTTCTCGAAGAACAGCTTGAACGATCCTCCCGCACATTGTCCGTCCACGTTGAAGTCGATACAGGCATGGGACGCGGCGGAACCATGCACTCCGAGGCCATTGATTTGATCAGGCACATCAAGACCATGCGTCATCTTACACTGGAAGGCATTTTCAGTCATTTCGCATCCAGTGAAACCGTGACGGCATTCAACGATCAGCAGTGGCTGTTGTTTTCCCGACTGCTGGCCGAGCTGCAGCAGACTGGCATCAGCATCCCCTTAACACACATGGATAACAGCGGCGCCATTCTGAATTACCCGGAGCTGAAACTGCAGATGGCACGTCCGGGAATCATGACCTACGGCATCTATCCTTCAAGCGAAACACAGAACAAGGCCGTCCTGAAACCGGTGATGTCCTTTAAAACCACGATCGTTCTCATCAAAGAATTTCCACCAGGCTATGGCATCGGATATAACAGTACATTCATTACCAGAGACAAAACCCTTGTGGCGACCATCCCGGTGGGTTACGGCGACGGATATCCCTTTATCCTTTCCAACCGGGGAGAAGCCCTGATTCGAGGCCATCGCGCACCGATCATCGGCCGGGTATCCATGGATATGTGCACGCTGGATGTCACGCATATTCCGGACTGCACCGTGGGAGACGAAGTCGTCCTGCTGGGCAGACAGCAAAACGAATACATCAGTGCCAATGAAATTGCCGCCAAGGCGCAAACGATCAGTTATGAGGTGCTGTGTGCGCTCGGCAAACGCGCACCGCGCGTTTTTTTGCAAAAAGGGAAAACCGACGCAGTGGAGCCGAGGCTCAGGAGAATTTTCGTTCCAGGCGAAGAAAAATCCATTGCACGCATTGACAACATCATCCGGCACTGTCTCCAAACCCGCACGCGCAATGAGGAACTCGGCGACGCCATCTACTATGAAATGTTTGAAACCCTGTTTGGCAAGGAAGACCGGCAGCTCGAACTGCGCTCCTGCTTCCTCTACGACATCACCATTTCCCAACTGCCGGATGCCGCTGAGCCCAGGCGGCGCTCGGACGCTTATTTTCAACTGAAAACCCATGTGGAATACAAAAAAACTATCCGAAGTGATATATTCATGATCGGCTGCGCCTCGGATCAAGGTCAGCTGGATGCCTTGATTGAAGATGAACATTGTGAATACCGATGGATACTCGGCGGCGATGATCTGGTGATTGAACGCGATTTCACCGTCGAGAAACTGCGCATCGACGGTGAGGACATTCCGATCATTGATGCCAAAAAGACAGGACGGGGCTATGAAGTCTGGTGTGGCAGCGACACGCTCAAACCAAAGATCAATCATGAAGTGAAAATCGAAATCGAGATTCTCACCAAAAAAGCCAAGCGCAATAGGACGTTTCCCGTTTACCTTTTGTATCCGACACGCGGCCTTGAAATCAACTTCCGCTATGAAAACGCCAATCTAAAAAACGTCCGGGCGGAAAGCTTCTTTGCCGGACGTCACCCCCGGGCAGCCATATCCACGAGCCGCGGCAAATCGGTCAACATTAAAATTTCCCCCGAAGAATGGGTATTTCCGACAAGCGGTGTGATTTTCATTTGGGATGTATAGGGAAACGAACCGGAGGAAAAACAGTGGTACAGGAAGGCATGACAAAAAACCGGCTTATTGAGGAACTTCAGCAGGCCCGCAGCGAAATCAGGAGTCTTCGTTCGCAGGCCCGCAAATACAAACGGATTGAGGAGAAACTGACTCACTCGGAACATTTTTATCGAACCCTTTTTGAGAATTCCGGCACGGCAACCATCGTCATCGAAAAAGACACAACCATCTCCATGATGAACAATGATTTTTCCAATTTCACCGGCTATTCCCGTGACGAAATCATCAACCATACGTGGACCATGTACGTGGCCGAAGATGACATTGCCCGCCTGTTATCGTACCACAAGACAAGGCGTGAAGATCCGTCCTCCGCACCCAGGAATTATGAATTCAAGATCCGGAACAAGGACGGTAACCTTCTCCATATTTTCATGACCATCGCCATGATTCCGGGAACAACACAGAGCATCGCCTCGATGGTGGACATGACGGCCGTTAAAAAACTGGAAAAGGAAGTTCTCGATATATCGGAACGGGAACGTCAAAAAATCGGATACGAGCTTCATGACGATCTCGGTCAGCACCTGATCGGCATCGACGTAATGACCAAAGTCCTGCAGGACAGGCTCACACCGATTTCCGATGAAAACGCACGTTATGCCGGCGAGATCAACCATCTTGTCAAGGATGCCATTGACAAGACCCGCCTGCTGGCCCGGGGACTTTGTCCCGTCCATCTCACTTCGCTGGGTCTTGAGGCTTCACTGGAAGATCTTGCCGCTTCAACATCAGTCATCTTTAGTATGGCCTGCATCTTTCGCTGCCCCCGGCATATTCCCATCCGCGACAATTCTCTTGCCACCCACCTTTATTATATCGCGAAGGAATCCATTCACAACGCAATCGAGCACGGCAAATCCTCTAAAATTGTAATGGAGTTTCTAAATAACAGCGGCACCGTTTCCCTGTCGATTCTCGACAACGGAGGCGGAATTAAAGACATCACCAGAGCCACTGGCATCGGATTGCGAATCATGCAGTACCGGGCCCGCATGATCGGGGCAATACTGCGCATCGAATCGGAACCGGGCGGGGGAACGCTGGTTACCTGCACTTTCAATCTGATGAAGGACTGACACCCATGGCCGCAATTAAAAAGCATCGCGCGGGCAAACACAGAATTCTCATTGTCGATGACCATCCTATTTTCAGGCACGGCCTTGCTCAACTCATCAACCAGGAAGAAGACCTGTTTGTCTGCGGCGAAGCGGAAGACTACCATGGTGCCATGAAAGCCGCCAAAGACCTGAAACCGGACATGATCATCGTGGATATTACCCTCAAGGACATGAGCGGTATAGATCTCATCAAAGAAATTCACAAAACCAACAGGGAGGTGACCATGCTGGTCATCTCCATGCATGATGAGTCCCTTTACGCCGAACGTGCCCTCCGCGCCGGCGCCAAGGGTTACATTATGAAGCAGGAGGCTTCCGAATCGGTCGTTCAGGCTATCCGCAAGGTTAGGCAGGGCGGCATTTACGCCAGTAAAAAAATGACAGACAAGATGCTGTCGCGCTTTGTTGATGGACCCAAAGAACTTGCTGAATCGCCCCTGCAGGCGCTGACGAACCGTGAGCTCGAGGTTTTCCAGCTCATCGGAGAAGGACTCAGCATCAGCGAAATCGGCATCCGCCTCCACCTCAGTGTAAAGACCATCGGTACCTACCGGGAACGGATCAAGGAAAAACTTAACTTAAAGAACAGCACCGAGCTTCTTCGTTACGCCCTCAACTGGGTTGAGAACGAAAGAATATCCGGAACCTCCTTCTGATCCGTATTTCTTTGTGGGTCATCGACTTACTTTTTTTTCATCCATTCAAGCACAGATAAAACAGCTTCCTGCGGATTGTGTCCGTCCCTATTTTAGCCGATCATGGTTGCCAGAGAAAACTGCAACTAAAGGAGGGCAATATGAAGGGAAAATCCTTGAATGGAAGCCGTTACGGGTTTCAACTGACCATTAAAGAACTGCTCAATGGACCGAGGCTGAGCGCACAAAATCAGGAAATTGTTTACCGGGACAAAATACGCCATACGTATAAAGATCTGTTTGCGCGGGTCAACCGGCTGGGAAGCGCCCTTGCCGGCCTTGGCGTAAGGAAGGGTGATACGGTGGCTGTCTTCGACTATGACTCCCATCGTTATCTGGAAAGTTTTTTTGCCATTCCCATGATGGGAGCCGTGTTGTTCACGGTCAACTGGCGGCTATCTCCGGATCAGATCGAATACACAATGAATCATGCAGAGGCCAGCGTGGTCCTCATCAATACCGATTTTCTGCCACTACTGGGTTCCATTCGGGACAAACTCAAATCCGTAAAGAAAATCATTCTCCTTTCGGACAACGAGACATTGCCCAAAACGGATTTGACAATCGATGGCGAATACGAAGCGATTCTGGGCGCTGCGTCGGAAGATTTCGATTTTCCGGATCTTGATGAAAACACCAAGGCCACCACATTCTACACGACGGGCACAACGGGTCTTCCCAAAGGCGTATACTTCACTCATCGCCAGATTGTGCTTCATGCCATGAGCGTCTGCATTGGCGTCAGCGGTCACGACAGCCCGCTCAGATTCTCTACTTCAGACGTCTATATGCCCATCACACCCATGTTTCATGTCCATGCCTGGGGGTTCCCCTTCATTGCCACCATGATGGGTGTCAAACAGGTTTATCCGGGCAAGTATGAACCGGAAATGCTGATTAAGCTCATCGTGAGCGAAAAGGTTACTTACTCCCACTGTGTTCCCACGATCCTCCAGATGCTTGTGGCAAGCCCCATTGCCAAGAAGATCGACCTTTCCGCATGGAAAGTCATTATTGGCGGCGCCCGTCTTTCCAAGGGGCTGGCCATGGCGGGCATCGAACTGGGCATTCAGATTATGACAGGTTACGGCATGTCTGAGACCTGCCCGGTGATCAGCGTGTCCAATCTGAAACCATCCATGAAACACTATAATAATGAGCAGAAAAGCGATATCGCCATCAAGACGGGAATGCCCGTCACATTGGTCGATGTGCGGATCGTCTCCTCCGACGGTGAGTTCCTTCCAAATGACGGTCAGACCACAGGCGAAATTGTTGTTCGCGCTCCCTGGTTCACCGAAGGCTACCACAAAGATCCGGAAAAGACGGAAGAACTCTGGCGCGGTGGTTGGCTCCATACAGGCGATGTGGGCTATATGGACCAGGAAGGCTACATTCAGATCACAGACAGGCTCAAGGATGTCATCAAAACCGGCGGTGAATGGGTCTCGTCGCTTGATCTGGAAAATGCCATCAGTCTCCATCACGCAATCCAGGAGGCGGCAGCCATCGGCATTCCAGATCTCAAATGGGGGGAAAGGCCTATGATGCTAGTTGTTCTGACCCCTCCGTTCCGCGGTGACGGCATCACACCTGAGGTCCTGAAAAAGCACATGAAGGAATGCGCCGACCAGGGGAAGATTCCCCGCTATGCCATTCCCGATCGATATATTATCACGGACAATATCCCCAAAACCAGCGTCGGAAAAACCGATAAAAAAGTCATCCGGACCCTGTATGCGAGTATATAAACTGACCGATTCCCTTTTTTTAGTGTTTGCAACCCCGGGCCCATGAGCGGGCCGTTAAAGGCCCGCTCATCTCCCATTCAACCCTGCCTTCATAAGCGGCAGGATTCACCAACCGTTCAGAGAAAGCCTGCAATTTCATCAATCCCTGTAAATAGTCTTGAGCGTAATCGCCAGTCATGATAATAAAGACGCCAATTCATGGAAGGTCGTGCGGAAAATTGAAGATTGCAACCTATAATGTCAATTCTATACGCTCCCGCCTGCACATTGTTCTGCCATGGCTGAAAAATAACATGCCGGACATTTTCTGCATGCAGGAAACGAAAGTCGAGGATGCGAAATTTCCTGCCGCCGAATTTGAAGCGCCGGGCTATTTTGTAAGTTTCCGCGGCGACAAGCAGTATAATGGTGTGGCCATTGCTTCCCGGACCAGACCCCGAAAAGTTGTTTTCGGTCTTCATGATGAACCGAAAGATCCCGACCGCCTGATTCAGGTGGAATTTGATGATCTGATTGTTTTAAATGCCTATGTGCCCCAGGGACAGGAGGTAGACAAACCGCAGTTTGCCTACAAGCTCGCCTGGCTCAGTCGTCTGAAAAAATATCTGCAAAAAAACTTTAAGCCAGATCAAAAATTAATTTTGTGCGGAGATTTTAACGTTGCACCGGAAACCATTGATGTTCATGATCCTAAAAGAATCCTCGGTCATGTTTCCTTTAATCCGGAAGTCTGGAAAGCTTATCAAAATCTTACTTCGTGGGGGTTGACAGATATTTTCCGCAGGCATCATCCTGATGAACCGGGGCAGTATACTTTTTATGATTATCGCATTCGGGACTCCGTCGGACGTAATCTCGGCTGGCGGGTCGATCATATCCTGGCAACCCAAACGGCGGCGGCCCAATCCAGCGGCTGTACAATTGACCTGGCAACCCGTCTGGCTGACAAACCGTCAGATCATGCCGTCATTTATGCACAATGGGAGGGATCATTCTCATGAACAGCGAAGAAGACCTGAAGAGCATCAATGAGATCATCGCGGCACGCTTCAAAAAAATTGAGGATGCCGTCGGCTCCGCCGAAACCATCACGGGACTTTTTGAAAACCTGATCGACGGCATTGAAAATGAGTTTACTATACCCTTTGTATGGCTGACACTGATTGATCATCAAACAACCGCACCGGTTCTCGAAAAAATTAAAATGTCGGAAAGACTGGAAAGCAGGCTGTCTGTTGTCTCAAAAGAATTGATTGACAAAATTCTTACCGGCGGGATGAAACCCGTTTTGGCTAATAAGGATTTACAGCGTTTTTACAGGATTCTTCCCCGCAGCAGAAAATATTTTATCCGTTCAGTTGCCGTCGTACCTATCGCACTTGACGGTCAGATCATCGGGACATGGAATAACGGCGACGCCGACGCCAACCGTTATGAACCGGACATGAAGACAGATCTGATTGAATCCCTGGCAGGAAAACTTTCGGCCAGGCTGACCTGGCTTGCCTTAGGGAAAGACAGCGAAGCAAAACCTGTCGACGGCCATGGCCAGACTGGAGAGAATCATGATTGAAGAATGGATCAGAGAAATCAAAGAAGAGTGTGCCCCCGATATGTTAGGGATGATTCTGGTGCACAACGGCATTGTCAGGGCAACATCCAAGCAGGGAGAACCGGTCGGAGCAATGAAGCTTTCCTATGATCGTCCCGCACTTGATCAAGCCGTGCGCCGCTTCAAGAGCACGGAAGGCATTGTGGACATCCGTGTCTGGATCAATGAAGGAACATTGAAAGTCGGCGATGACATCATGAAGGTCTGCGTAGCAGGAAGATTCCGCAAGGACGTTCTTCCGGTTTTTCAGGAGCTCATCACCCTGATTAAGACGGCAATTGTCCGGGAGGTTGAGCTGTAGGCACCTGAAGCAATACAGCAACCTCGATGGTGTGCTCCTGATGATCGTCAGACAGAACGATTTCCGAACCGGACACCACCAAACCATCCAGGGTAAGCCCCGGCTGATCCGTTTCTGAATCACGCTGGCGGATGGCAATATGATAAAGTGTTTCTCCGTACCGGTAATGAATCCTGATTTCCTTCCAGTCAACCGGAAGGCATGGAGAAAAACTGATTTTGCCGTTTTGAATCGAAAGCCCCAGCAGGGATTCCACGATCAACCGGTACATCCAGGCAGCGGAACCGGAAAGCCATGTCCATCCTCCGCGTCCGACATGCGGTGATAAAGCATAGATATCCGACGCAACAACATAAGGCTCAACTTTATAGACATTGACTTCTTCCGGAGACCCGGCATGATTGATCGGGTTGATGATGCTCATTACGTCCCAGGCGCGTGCCCGCTCACCCAGCGCGGCGAAAGCCATGGCCGCCCAGATTGCCGCATGCGTATACTGCC
>CAZXIP010000017.1:0-18957 GCA_964640755.1 uncultured Smithella sp.
TCACACAGTTTACGGCCGCGATCGGTGCGTTTCTTTTCGGGATCATTCAGGACAGATGGAAAGCCAGGCAGACATTTATTTTGACGCTTCTGGTCTGGGTCGTCGCAGCCACCCTGATATATGCAGTGAGTGCCGTCACCGGTTTCGTGAACCATCTGGCGGGCGCCTCTGTGAGGGAGGAACATGTGTTTCTGGTGGTGGGATCGATTGCCGGACTTGGTCTGGGATCAACCCAGTCTGCCTGCCGTGCCATGGTCGGACTGTTTTCTCCGGATACCAAGGCCGGAGAATTCTTCGGCCTGTGGAGTTTTACCAGCCGTCTTTCAGCCATTTTCGGATTAATGGGTCTGGGGTTGCTGCAGGCTCTGTTTGGCCTGCAGGAGGCGGTGCTTGTCTGTTCGGCCTTTTTCCTGATAGCCATGGTCATCGTCTTTTTTGTGAATGAAGAACGCGGCAGGAGAGTCGCGCTTGAACATGCCGGCGAGTAGATAGAACGCCGTTCACTTGCTGGATAACTACGGTGCTTCAGCAGCATCGTGGGAGAGGTTCTTTCCTCCTGCAATTTTTACAATTGACGGATGCGGCGTAATAGGGGTAATAAGCAAAGCGTTTCGAATGTGCCGTCCACTGTCATGTGGAAAGATTATAAGGATAAAGGAAAAAAGAGAATGCTTCAAAGAATCAGCAGGATCTGTAAAAGTGTTGCCGGATTTATTCTTTTGGGAATGGGTTTGATTTGCATGAATGCCTGTGGCGAAAGCGGTGACCGGATGATTGATGAGGCCACCGGCAACCGGGCCCTCAAACAATATGAAATGACCAAAGATAAAGTAAAAAAAATCGAAGAGAAACAGCAGGAACGATACAAGGACATCCTGCCGGGTGCGGCGAGGGAAGAGAAGCCGGATGAATAAGGGACGGTAAATCGACGCATCTTAAATCGTGGTTCCTGGAAACAGGACTAGCACAAACAGGCAACAATCCGTCCAAACATCATTTACAAAAAACATTTGCAGGAAATAAATGAAAGAAAAGGAGCCAGACAATGAGTGATACCGTTTTAAAGGAATTGAATGAGGGGGTTTTGATATTGACATTGAACCGTCCCAACTCCAAGAACTCTTTTAATCTGGAACAATGGGAGGCATTTGCCGCGGAGCTGGATTCGGCGAGGGAGAATGATGATGTTACGGTAGTCGTCATCACCGGTGCGGGAAATGATTTTTCGGCGGGTCAGGACCTGAAGGATTACGGAGTGTCCGGTGCGGCGCACAGTTACAGAATTACGGAACGCGCGGTTGTTGATTTTGATAAACCGTTGATTGCCGCGGCCAGGGGCGTTGCCGTCGGAGGAGGTGCCACCATTTTGTTCCACAGCGATGTGCTCTACGTCGGAGAAAGCCTTCGCATGCGTCTGCCGTTTAACAGCCTGGGCATGGCGCCTGAATTTGCAAGCAGTTATATGCTGCAGGCTCTCATCGGGCCGCAGCGGGCGGCAGAGCTACTTTTTACCACAGAATGGATTGACGCTGACAAAGCCGTGGAAACGGGCATTGCTTCCCGCAAGTTCAGGGATGATGAGCTTCTGCAAAAGGCCATGGAGAAGGCGACTGAAATCGCTCAACTGCCTTTGACCTCCCTGCTGGAAACGAAGAGGTGCCTTAAAACAGCTCACAGAGCGGGGATCGAAGCGGCCCTGAAGATTGAACGGGAGGCCATGGACAGGCTGGCCGGTGGTCCGGCAAGCATGGAAGCCATGATGGCCTTTATGGAGAAGCGAAAACCCAATTTCCGCAATCTGAAGAAAAAATAACAGCGTAAACCGTGCGGGGGATGTGCGGGGCGAGGAACTTCCTGCATCATCTTCTGTGGCCACTCATCGCGGGGATTATTGATCAGGAGCAGCGCCTTGTTTAAGGTATGCGAACCACACAGGGTGCTGTCCTTGCTGTTTGCTGATATCCCCTAACTTTTGCCCTTCAGGAAATCCTTATATGCATCAGCCGTTTCCTGCGGTTTTTCCAGCATGGGTAGATGGCCGCATTCTTTTATAATGACTGATCGGGCGTTCTTTATTTTTTTCTCAAAAACCGGCACAGAAGAAACATGAATGACTCTGTCCGAATCCCCCCACAAAATCAGGGTGGGCGCTTTAATCATCCCCAGTTTGCTCTCTAAAAGGAGAAAATCAGCTTCCAGGCTTTCCTTGAAAATCTTCTGGTTGAACTCTGAGGCTTTTGCTGCTTTTTCTGCCAGAACCTTTTTTACGAAAGAGGGGATTGGAATCGGTTTGTAAAAATTGAAGGCCAGCAGACGATCATAGTCGTCAGTCTTTTTGACGATAAGAGGATTGATGCCTGTTTCCATGATCAGGTGGAGTTCGCTTTTCATGGGAGATGTGACCCCGCCTGAATCAAAAAGCCCCAGGGTTTTGACCTTTTCCGGATGTGCTGCCGCGAAAGCACCGGCGATATTACCGCCCATCGAGTTCCCGATGACATGAAAATCCGTCAGTTTCAGTTCTCTGACGAGTGCATTCAATTTCTCCACCTGGGACATAATGGTATATTGTGCATTTTCGGGTTTGGAGCTTTCACCGAAGCCGGGAAGATCGGGAATGATCACCCGATAGCCGGGTGTGAAGTACTTTGCAAACCTGAGCCAGTTGTCTTTATCGCCGCCGAAACCGTGCAGCATGATGATGGGTTCGCCGGTTCCGCCTTCAAGATAGACAATCTTAAAATCAGGGATGTTTACGGATTTAATCGTAAGCTCTGCATCCTTGCGCATGCCGTCCATTGCTTTTTTGTAAAGATAGGACGGTGCAAAGAAGTAAACGAAAACGGCAAGAGCAATCACAGCTGCGGCAATTGTCAGAAAAAAGGTTTTCCGGGGGAACTTATTCATAACGCCTCCTCCAAATAACTTGAAAATTGATTAACGGATTTCTTTTGATGGCGAAGAATATGAATATTGAAATGATATGTCAACAGGATATTCACTGCACGAACAGGATGATTACCGGTGTACGTTCCCGGTTCTTTAGGCAATCTCATCAAAAATTTTGTTGACGACATCGATATACGTATCACGGTGATGGGGTTTATTGATTTTCTTCCTTATTTTTTCAGCGTTTTCAAAAAAACCGGCCATGTAGGCCCAAATTTCTTTCATCTTGTTTGTAATGTGCGCAGGGCCCGACAGAATTTTTGAATATTCAGCGAACAAGTGATCATGAAAATCCCTGATGATTTTGATTTTTTCATGACGTGTCTTTTCGGAGTTGAATTTGATTTTTTCTGCAAGAAAAGGGTTACCGATCAGGCCCCTGCCGATCATCCAGCTTTTGATTTGTGGAAACCGCGCGGAAAGCGTGTTGAAGTCTTCAATGGTATTAATGTCGCCGTTATAGGCAACCCGGTGTCTCGAGAGATGCAGGCATCGTTCGAACATGTCGAGGTCAACGTCGCCTTCGTACATTTGCAAGGCCGTTCTCGGATGGATGATCAGCTCATCAAGATCAAACCGGTTGAACAGGGGAATGAGACTCAGTGCCTCGTCAGAATATCTAAATCCCGTCCGGAGCTTGATCGATAATTTCGGCTTTAAAACAGGCATCGTTTTTTCCAGGAAAGATTCAATCCTGTCCGGATGACAAAGCATGCCGGCCCCTCTGCCTTTCTTCACAACCATGCGGAACGGACACCCAAGATTCCAGTTTACCGTGCCGTATCCCCTGTCATACAGAACATTGGCCAGCGCAGCAAAATCATCCGGATTGGATGTCATGATCTGCGGTATCACAGGGATGCCCGTGTTTCGATCGGGGTCCAGTTCGCGAAGCTGGACATTGTCAGATTTCATTTTTTTTGTCGGGGAGATAAAGGGTGCAACTGCAGCATCAACGCCCCTGAAATAAGAAGAAAACAGGTTGCGGTATATGCTGTCAGTTATCCCCTGGAGGGGTGCAAGGTATATCGTGGAACTCATTTTAAACCTGTGATGGGAGCAACCATCGTTGCTGTAATTTTTTATTTCTTTCTTTTGACGGGAAGGTTTATCCAAATCCTGATGATCGATCAGGATGGTTTCTCCACCGTCTACCGCTAACATATTGCAGGCTGAATCTCAAACTGAAGACGACGTCTGTTGAAAAGATAGGATTGAGAAAAGGATGGCATATGGTCATGTTACAAATATCGACTCTACAGTCCGGGCGGTCCGGAGGCCGTCTAATCATACACAATACGTTGTATTTATTAATGAATCACAATAAAATTTATTGAATAACATATGTTTTTTATAATACCATTTATAATACAACTTTAGTAGTATTTACGCGTCTTCTTTTTTCTGTTTAATTACCTGTAAGTTACGAGAAATGATTTGTGCCGACTTTATTTGTTATTTACCCCTTTTCATCTAAAGGGTCCGAACAGGGTTTGTATTTAAAAGTTATCAGGCAAGGGTTTAATCCGGTTTTCGTCAAACAAACAAAGGGGAGGTAAGCGCATGAAGGGTACAAAATCAGGGAAGTATGTCAAGCGTCTCATTATTGTTGCGGCATTAATCATTGCAACCGGTTGTTCACTCATAAGCGTTCCGATCATTACCAATGCGTCCCGCAATGATGTCGTGAATGTGGGGGATTCCATTTACGCTCTTTCCGGAAAGATCCAGGACTATCTGCACAGCTGGTCCGGTCAGACTTTTCGCCGCTATGCGCTTTCGGGATCCTTTGTCAGCCATGTCTCCGACCAGTATGACGACGCCAGGGCCGACAACGCAAACATCAATACCATCTTCATGGATGGCGGCGGCAACGACATCCTGATCCCGGCAGTAGCGTTTGATCCTTACAACTGCAAGGTTGACTGGTGGGAATCAGGGCTTTCATCAAGATGCAAAGCCCTCATCGACGATGTATACGTGGATATGGTAAACCTCCTCAACAGGATGGGCAGGGACGGAGTCGATAACATTATTTTCCTGGGATACTATAATATCAAGAACGGCCTTTTCGGGAGCACAAAATTGCTTCCCGCGGTAGCTTATGGTGATGCGAAGCTCGCCCTGGCAATCCAGAACGCGACGGCCGTACCAAATTACCGTGTATTCATCGATCCGCGGCCGGTCATTGTCAATTCAGATATTGTTTTTGACGGCATCCACCCCACTGATTCAGGTTCTCAAAAGTGTGCGACCCTGATCTGGGCAAAACTTCAGCCAAAACTCTAACCAGCAAGAGGTCACGGGGGGCCGGAAACGGGCCTCCGTGACCTCTCTTCATTGTATCTCCGGAAGTCCATGGACATAAACAATTTGTTTTCCTGACGAATTTCGTATGATATGATTTAAGTCACCGAAACGAACACTCTGAAAGACAACTTTTCCAGGGAGCGTGAAGAGAGGATGAGTAGAAAAAAAATAATCACAGGGACAGTTTTAGTCATATTCGCTGTTGCTGCAGCCATTTTTGCTTTTTATCCAAAAGAAAATGATCCGTCCGGTTCATCCATCCTGTCCGGTCCTTCAACGGCCCGCGATTCTGCCGTAACCTCCGCCCCCGGGACAATGCCCGAGAGTGATCCGTTTGGTGACAAGATCGTCAGCCAGCTGAAAAAGTACTATGGTGATACCATTGCAAAAAAAAGCACCCAGGCGGAAATTATCGGCATCAGGGATTTTGTCATGGGACTGCGTCCGGAGAAAGGGAAAGACTACTTTTACAATATTCTCAAACGGGCCTTTCCGCAATATGCTGACGAGATCATGAAAACGATGGAAAAGCTTGACCTGTATAACCGCTGGCTTGCGGACAACAGGGATCAGCTCATGAAAATGACTGCAAGCGAAAGGCTTGCCGTCCTGTGGAAAAAGAGAAAAGAATTTTTTGGCGAAGACGCGGAAAAAATCTGGTCAGGAGAACTTCTGGCCTCTGAAGAGAGAAAGGCAAAGGTACAGGACACCCTCGCCGAGCTGAACAAATCAAAGGAACTGTCCCTGGACGCCAAGTTGGATCGATACAAGCGCACGCTTCGCGAAGCCTATGACGGTACCGCGGAGGAGTTTATCATCAATCAGGGCGGACTCATTTCAAAAGTTTTCTTCAGCCTGGATTCTGTCCAGGAAGAACTGAACAATCTAAGCCCGGCACAGCGTCAGCAGGAGATAAACAGGCTCAGGGCCGAAATGGGGATGACAGAGCGGCAGGTGGAGTCCATGGCCAGGCGGGACGCGGATAATGCAAGCCGCTGGGACACTGGTCTGCAGTATATGGAAAAGCGTGAAGCTGTTGTAAAACAGTACGAGGGCCAGGAGCTGGAAAGCAAGCTGAATGATCTTCGGAAAGAGCATTTTGGTGACGAGGCGAACACCATTGCCCTTGAGGAAAAGGACGGTTTTTACCGCTTTAAAAGACCGCACATCTGGGGCAGGAACTAGCTGCCGGACGATCCCCATCGCAACCAGGAATTTGTATTTTTTCGTGGCCATTGTATGTCATTCAGATCTGCCTTCGCCGGTTTTGTGCAGGGCGGTGTAACACTCAACAGCCTGCTCGATGGTGGGGAAGAAATTTTCGGTGCCCAGTCTGTTAAAGAGCCCATAGCACTTCAGCCTGTCTTTTACAGGATCTTTCATTTCCGCAAAACACAGATCCATGCCGGCCTGGTGCAGCGTTTCATCGAGGTCGGCAAGAACGTCAGCCGCCGTAACATCCACATCCGTTATCGGTTCGGCAGTAATGACAACCCATTTGGTCGGGGTCGGGGCATAGGCCACCGCACGAAGAACCTGATCGCGGAATGTTTCCGCGTTGGCGAAAAACAGCGGTGCGTCCCAGCGAAAAAGCACCAGCCCCGGTATTTGTTTAGCCTCCGGATAGCGGGATACATCGTGATAGCTCTTCAGGCCTTCCACGTGGCCGAGAACGGCATCATAAGGTCGCCACGCGCGCCAGATAAAAGCGGCGAGCGCCAGGCCGATGGCAATGAAAATGCCCTGAATGACTCCAAGCAAAACCACACCGAGAAAACATGCAACCGATAATGCAAATTCGTCGCGCCGCAGTTTGAAAAGGCGCAGGACGCCGCCAATTTCAACCAGACTTATGCAGGCGCAGATAACAATCGCACCCAGGGCCGCATGGGGCAGATTCTGCAGCAGTTTCGGCGCAAATATCAGCAAAAGGGCGATGCATGCTGCGCCGACCAGGCCGGTAATTTGCGTTTTTGCACCGGCTGATTCGGCAACCGGCGTCCGTGACGCGCTGCTGCTTACGGGGAACCCCTGAAAGAAACCCGTGGCAATGTTCGCGGCGCCGAGAGCCATGATTTCCTGATTGCTGTCAACTTCCCTGCCGGCGCGAAGAGCAAACGTGCGTGACAGTGTGCTCATGTCGGCAAAAGACACCAGAGCGATCGCAGTGGCGGCCATAAACAGATCACGGAATTCTGCCATGGAAACGGACGGAATTTGGAGTTGAGGCAAACCCTGAGGCAATGGTCCGATCAGGCTGATTTCTCCCCGGACGGATGGATTTAAAAAAGAAACGATGATGGTCGCACCTGTTACAGCGATCAGCACGCCCGGAATCCTGGGCGCCCAATTCCTGAATCCGAGAATAATGATCAGACAGGAAAGACCGATGGCAAAAGCTATCCAGTTGACCTGTCCGTTCAAGATTCCTCGCACAAGGTTACCTGATTCCGTTAAAAAGCTGTTGCCGCTCACGCTGAAGCCGAGAACTTTCGGTAATTGGCCGATTAGCACGGTAAGCGCGATGCCGTTCAGATAACCCATGCGGATCGGTTTTGAAAGGAGATCGGTAATAAAGCCAAACCTCGCCAGGCCTGCAGCGATGCAAAGCGCGCCCGTCAAAACAGCGAGCATCCCGGCAAAGGCTACCGCCTTATCCGCGCTGCCCGCGGCCAGAGGAACAATCGTCGCAGCGATGAGCCCGGCAAGAGCAGAGTCCGGACCCAGTACCAGAATGCGGCTCGGTCCGAAAACGCCATACACGATCAGTGGAACAATGGTGGCATAAAGGCCGTAAATGGCGGGCAGGCCGGACGCCGCAGCATATCCCATGCCGACAGGCACGAGGATTGCTGTCAGGACCAGTCCGGCGGCAATGTCGTTGAGCAGCCAGGGGCGCTTGTAGTCACGCAGCGTTGCGAGAAGGGGGAAAAGACGATTGATGCCGCGCGGACGTTTTCGGCGGATGAAGGGATTAACAAAAGGTGTTTGTGGTGACACCAAAAAAAAGTACCTCCAAAGACAAATGTTCATCCGCCTCTGTCAGGAAGAATGATTGTACACTCGTGAAACTTCTTCAGCGCCGTATTTTTTTTCGAGGTTCCTTATAATAAAGTGACCTCTGGCCATGTTCTGGAAATGGTCCATGAAGATGGAGTTGATCAGTGCGCCTCCTGCTGCACCGATGACCGGCACCGCCGAAGCGGCGGCTTTTTGCGAAACGGTGACGCCGAATCTCGAGGCAATGGTCGCCAGCAGCCTGACCAGTGCCGGAGCGCCCTCTTCGGCAAGCCCTCTTTCCACAACATACTTTGCCGTTTCGGAGATTTGTTTTGCCAGCAGGACCTTCACCGCGTAATAGCCGCTCTCGGTTCCGTCATCTTTTCCGGAACTCCCCCCCAGGGCAAAAACGGTCAGGCAGGCAAGCTTTGTTTCAATCAGCTGGAGATTTTCCCCCTCGCTTCGGGCAATGTCCGCGATGGAACGAAACATGATCACTGTTGTGGCCGGCAATTCAACGGCCAGAGCCGGAAGGCCGAAAGCGCCTCCTACCCCTCCGGACGCGGCAACAAGGATTTTATGAAGAATATCGTTTGACGATTTCCGGTCAGTATGGTTGATTGTTTTAATTGCGACGTCAAGCGCGTGCCTGAGCGACTTCTGCGTTACCGTCTGGATGGCGTCGGACCATTTTGCCGGCAGGTAATCAAAGGCCTTTTCAAAGGGCATCCCGATAACGTTGGTGAGTTTTGCCGCGAGTCCCGGATTTTCCAAAAGGTCTCTGGCGTATTCAAGTCGATTGAAGTCTTCTGAATTCATGGCCGTTGCTTATCCTTAAAAATTGAACCCTTTCCAAAATGCATGGATTCATCATCTGCGTATAACACTATCTCCCAATGTTATTTTGTTCAAGGAGATTTTCAGGGCAATCTTCATAAAGACAGGTATGCCGGAAGCCATATTCCCTGACCGATTTCTATTAATTACATATCAACTCTAGGGTTGTAAAAAAACCAGAAATGTGCGAGATTCTCTCATCAGAATTGAAGTATTGTTTGCTGCCGAATGCCGAGGTTGTAGCTGATGTGACGGATTGCAAGCGATTGCTTCCATGGAAACCGGTTTACGCGTCTTAAACTATTCAACTGCCTTCTACTGACTGATCAAAACGAATCGTGCCGCTTCAATCTATCTTTGATTGCAGCGGCACATGGAATCACTTTTTTTGAGGGAAAATAGCCATGAGAATAGCTGTTTTAACAGGCGGCGGAGATTGTCCGGGCCTCAATGGTGCGATTAAATGGGTAACCAAAACGGCTCTTGATCCTGTTCTGGAGAAAAAAAGATCTGTGAAATTCGACGTCATTGGCATCAAAGACGGGTGGAGGGGCCTTGTGGAAGTAGATCCTGCTAGCTCCGAGAGTGTGGTTCGCCACACGTTGAAGCTTGACGAGGAGATTGTACGCACGTGGGACCGCTATGGAGGGACAAATCTCGGCACATCGCGGACCAACCCGTTCAATCCAAAGAAGGACACATCCGAAAAAGTGATGGAGAACATCGCGAAACTCGGCATTGATGTCATTGTGGCCATAGGCGGAGAGGATACCCTTGGTGTTGCTTCCAAGCTATACAGACGGGGGATCAAGGTTGTCGGTATTCCCAAGACAATCGACGGTGATCTGGTGGGCACCGATTATTCCCTGGGTTTTGATTCGGCGGTGAATGTCATTATGGAAGAAATCGACCGTCTCCGGACGACGGCCGGTTCCCATAATCGTATCTTTGTGGTGGAAACCATGGGCCGTCATGCGGGCTGGCTTGCCCTTCACGGTGGTGAATGCAGCGGGGCATACATTATCCTGATTCCCGAACACCCCTTTGACATGCAGCGAGTCTGCGCGCTTCTCGAAGAGCGCCGGGGGCGGGAGATTCAGTACAGCATTATTGTTGTTTCTGAAGGGGCGACGATGACCGTCCATCAGGAATTCTGCAAGGACGATAAAGTGGATGAGTTCGGGCACAGGTCACTGGGGGGGATTGCCGCCTACATTGCCCAGGCAATCGAGGGTAAAACGGGATTTGAAACGCGCTATGTCATCTTGAGCCACCTTCAGCGCGGAGGATCGCCGTCCGCACGTGATCGTCTCATGGCGAGGTGGTTCGGTATTGCGGCCGTGGACATGATCGTCAGTGAGGATTTCGGCAGGATGGTGAGCTATCGCCATGGTGAGATGACATCCGTACCCATGAAAGATGTTACCGATCACCTGAATCTCATCGATGTGGGCAAGTATTACGATACAGAACGTTATAACGGCAAGCGATCCATTCTCTAAAAACATCCGGCAAAAAACTTCTGCCCGGTCACGATGGTCACATCTGCTCTTCAAAAAGGAGAAGGAAATTGAACCTGATCTACAAGACAGCAGCAGATACGTTCTTATTGCTGAAAAAGCAGTTTTCGAAAAGGAAACACCGGAAAAAATATACCCGGGAAGAGTTGCCCCTCAGGTCGGAGTTATTCAATTCCGACCAGATGAAGCAGCATGGCAAAAATCTGGCAGGCCTTCACCAGTTAACCAGTAAAAAAGCGGCCGAGAGGCTTCTGGGGCGGCTTCATGAAAATGAAGAAGTTCTGATTGAAACAACCCGGCAGCTGACTGCCGTGGTCAAGGAAAACAATCCCATCGCGCCGGCGGAGGAATGGCTTCTTGATAACTTTTATTTAATTGAAGAAAATGTCCATACCACCAAGCGTCACCTGTCCCGCGGATTCAGCCGCGGGCTGCCGTGGCTGGCGTCTGGGCCTTCGGCGGGACTGCCTAGGGTCTATGACATCGCACAGGAAATCATTTCTCACGGCGACGGCAGGGTGGATCTGGAAAATCTTATCAGTTTTGTTACCGCCTACCAGTCTGTTTCCTGCCTGAAACTGGGTGAGCTGTGGGCCATTCCGATCATGCTGCGTCTGGCGCTGATTGAAAATCTCCGTCGTATCGGAACGCGCATCATGGCGGATGTTGCCGACCGGGCCCGCGCCGATTACTGGGCGGATCAGATGGTAGATGTGGCGGCAAGGGACCCCAAAAGCCTTGTCCTGACGATTGCGGACATGGCCAGGTCTGATCCGCCGCTTTTAAGCTCTTTTGTTGCGGAATTTGCGCGTCGCCTGCAGGGCAAGAGTCCGGCGCTGGCCCTGCCGCTGAGCTGGATTGAACAGCGGCTTTCCGAATCCCATTTAACGATAGAGCAGATGATTCAGACAGGAAATCAGCAGCTGGCGGCCGATCAGGCCTCAGTCAGCAACAGCATCAGTTCTCTCCGGTTTCTGACAACGATGGACTGGCGTGAATTTGTCGAGACCATGAGTGTGGTCGAAAAAGTGCTGCGCGAAGATCCGAGCGATGTCTACATCCGCATGGATTTTGCCACACGCGATCAATACCGTCATGTTGTGGAAAAAATCGCAAAAAACTCTTTGCTATTCGAAAGGGATGTCGCCGAACTGGCAGTTGAAATGGCCAGGGAGGCCGTATCTGCGAAAATCGGCGACGAGCGGATGACCCATGTCGGTTTTTATCTGATTGACAGGGGATTGCCTGAACTTGAAAAAAGAGCGCAGGTGCGCCTTCCTTTATCCGAAACCGTCACAAGAGCATTTGGACGGGTTCCCTTGCTGCTCTATCTGGGAAGCATTATCCTGATTACCCTGTTGCTGTCAGGATACCTGTTGATCATGGTTCGGGCAAGCGGGTTGCCCGGCTGGGTCATGCTGCCGGCTGCAGCGGTTTTGGTTCTGGGCGCAAGCTCCCTGGGCGTATCACTGACCAATTGGCTGGCCACGCTGTTTGCGAGTCTGCGCCCTCTGCCGCGCATGGATTTTTCCATGGAAATACCGCCGGAAGCCAGTACGCTGGTGGTCATCCCCACGATGCTGAGTGATGCTCAGAGTGCGGAAGATCTGCTTGAAGCTCTGGAAATTCGATTTCTGACAAACCGGGCAAACAACCTGCACTTCGGTCTGCTTACTGACTTTTGCGACGCCCCTCACGAAAAAATGCCTGAGGATGACGAGATATTAAACGTGGCTGAAAAGGGGATCAAGGAGCTCCATGAGAAATACAGAGGCATCAAGGGAGGATCTTTTTATCTTTTTCACCGTCCGCGCCTCTGGAATCCGGAAGAGGAAGTGTGGATGGGTTATGAGCGCAAACGCGGTAAACTGGCCGAGCTGAATGCTTTTCTGCGGGACGGCGCGAGAGACCGTTTTTCAAAAATTGTCGGGGCCACAGAATTATTATCCAACGTAAAGTATGTCATTACCCTGGATACGGACACGCAGCTGCCTCGCGATGCCGCAGAAAAATTTATCGGGACAATGGCCCATCCGCTGAACCACCCGTGTTTTGACGAATCAAAAAATATTGTGCGTGCAGGCTACGGCATTCTTCAGCCGCGCCTGACGGAGAGTTTGTCCGGTGCAAGACAGACCCGGTATTCGCGATTATGGGGAGACCAGACGGGGATTGACCCTTACACGCGCATGGTCTCCGATGTTTATCAGGACATTTTCGGAGAAGGGTCCTATGTGGGCAAGGGCATCTATGATGTGGATGCGTTTGAAAAAGCACTGCACAATCGTCTTCCCGAAAACCGGATACTGAGCCATGACCTGATCGAGGGTTGTCATGTGCGCAGCGGGCTTATTTCCGATGTGGAATTGTTTGAAGAATATCCGGCCTCATACCAGGTGGATGTAAAACGGAGGCACCGCTGGATTCGAGGGGACTGGCAAATTGCCGGCTGGATCAGATCAAGGGTCCCTGTCCTGGGCGGTGCGTATCAGGTCAATGCAATTTCGAAACTCTCCCAGTGGAAAATATTCGACAACCTACGCCGCAGTCTCGTCCCCGCCGCACTGACGGTCATGCTGATTGCCGGCTGGACGATGCTGCCGCAAACCTGGCTCTGGACGCTTTTGGTGGCGTGTATTTTGTTTATTCCATCTGCCAGCGCCTTAACCCTGGATCTCTTTCGTAAGCCGGGAGATGTTTTACTGCGCGATCACATGGCCTATATGCTGCGTCAGTCCGGGCGGCATCTTTTTCAGATTGCGTTTACAATCGTCTGTCTGCCGTACGAAGCCTGTTACAGCCTCGACGCAATCATGCGCACTCTGTGGCGCATGCTGATTTCGCACAAACGGCTGCTGGAATGGAACCCGTTCCATAATCACATTCATCATGCCCGGAATGGTCTTGCCGAATCCATCAGGACTATGTGGATATCCCCCTTGCTGTCCATGTCGGTGCTTGCTTATCTGATTTGGTCGGCAAGGCCCGGTGCGCTTTGCGCCGCCTTTCCCGTTCTTGTTTTGTGGTTTCTTTCTCCCGCGGTTACGTGGTGGGTCAGCCGGCCTGCTGTTAAAGAAGGAATTACGCTGAAAGATGAACAAACTGTCTTTTTGAGAAAAGTGGCCCGTCGAACCTGGGCGTTTTTCGAAACGTTTGTTGCAGCGGGAGACAACTGGCTTCCTCCGGACAACTATCAGGAGCATCCGGGCGCCGTCATTGCGCATCGCACGTCACCGACAAATATCGGTCTGTCCCTGCTGGCGAATCTCACCGCCTGCGACTTTCATTATATCACGCCGGGTGAATTCGTCAGGCGCACAGACAGTACTCTGGACACGATGGGGAAAATGGACCGTTTCCGGGGCCACTTCTACAACTGGTATGACACGCAAACCCTCAAGATTCTGCCGCCGCATTACATATCAACGGTGGATAGCGGGAATCTGTGCGGTTATCTTCTGATATTGAAAAGGGGGCTTCAGGAACTTTCCGAAAAGAAAATATTGGGGGACGGTTTACTCACGGGCATTACCGACACCTGCAACGTTTTTCAAGACGTTGCCGAAAAAATGTCTAAAAAGGAACTGGACGGATTTAAAAACCAGCTGTCAAAGCCCGTCAGTTTTCGGCAAAAGACAGCGAATGAATGGTGGCGATTTCTGGACGGCCTTGCGAAATCAGCGTCGGACATTTCCGCAACCTTTGAGGTCGACCAGCAAGGCCAGGCTTACCGGTGGGCGCAGGCCCTCTTCAGCCAGTGCCGGGATGCTGCAGACGAATTGATGGCGCTGTGCCCCTGGGTGACGCTGGATATCCCTTCGGACAGGTGCGGCAGCCTTATCGAAGAAATCGGTATTCTCACATTGCAGGAAACAGCAGACCTGCCCGCCAGATGGCTCTCCGCTTTCAATGAAAAAATCGGGTCCGGCGGCGACGACAGAGAACGAGCGTGGTGTGCCGAGTTTATCTGCAAGGTTTCGGAAGGAAGTGTCCGGGCAAAGGAAAGACTGGCTGTTATCAATAACCTGATAAAAATAACAGGGGAACTTTCTGACATGGATTACAGTTTCCTCTATGATAAAGGACGTCAGTTACTGACGATCGGGTACAGCGTCGGAGAGCGCCGCCGGGATACAAGCTATTATGATCTGCTCGCATCCGAAGCCAGATTTTGCAGTTTTGTCGCAATCGCGCAGGGGCAGCTGCCAAAAGAAAACTGGTTTGCCCTTGGGCGCATGCTTACGAATCCCGGAGGCGAGCCGGTCCTACTGGCCTGGGACGGATCGATGTTTGAGTACCTGATGCCGCTTCTGGTCATGCCGAATTATGAAAATACACTGCTGGATCAAACCTATAAAGCGGCGGTAAAAAGCCAGATCGTATATGGCGAAAAAAGGGGTATCCCCTGGGGGATTTCGGAATCCGGCTATAACAACATCGATGTTCATTTGAATTACCAGTACCGTGCCTTCGGCGTTCCCGGTCTGGGGCTCAAGCGCGGACTGGCTGACGACCTGGTTGTGGCACCCTATGCATCAGCACTGGCGCTGATGGTCGCGCCCCGGGAAGCCTGTGAAAATCTTCAACGGCTGCATGAAAAGGGTATGACGGGTGCGTACGGCTTTTACGAAGCACTGGATTATACGGCTTCGCGTTTGCAAAGCGGCCAGACAAGCGCTGCTGTCCGATCGTTTATGGCGCATCATCAGGGGATGACTTTCCTGGCCATGGCACATCTCCTGCTGAATTGTCCGATGCAGAAACGCTTCGAATCCGAACCGATGTTCCAGTCGACGGCGCTTTTACTGCAGGAACGCATTCCCAAAGCAGTTTCCTTCTACAAGCAGATTGCCGAGGATATTAATATACTGAAATCGTCAAGTCCCCAGAAAATTCCGGCACGCATTTATAGAACTCCCGATACGCCGTTGCCGGAGGTGCAATTGCTGTCTAACGGCAGATACCATGTGATGGTGACTCAATCCGGCGGTGGATACAGCCGGTGGAAAGACCTTGCCGTGACGCGCTGGCGGGAAGACGCAACACGCGATCCATGGGGAATGTTCTGCTATATACGTGATATTTCAACAGGGGAATACTGGTCCGCCGCCTATCAGCCCACGCTGAAACAGCCGGACCGTTACGAGGCTATTTTCTCCGACTCAAAAGTAGAGTTTCGCAGGCGCGATGACGATATCAACACATACACCCAGATTGCCGTTTCGCCGGAAGATGATATAGAACTGAGAAGAATCCGCATCACCAATCGCTCCAGGAAACGCCGTGAACTGGATGTCACCAGTTACGCGGAAACTGTTATGGCTCAGTCCGCCGCCGATGAAATTCACCCGGCTTTCAGCAACCTTTTTGTTCAGACGGAAATCATTCCGAATTACCAGGCGATTCTCAGCACGCGAAGACCGCGTTCCAAGAACGATCCCACATACTGGAACTTTCATTTAATGGCATTGCACGGCAAAGACAGCGGGGAGGCGTCTTATGAAACAGACCGTTTGAAGTTTGTCGGACGTGGTAGCACGTTATCCAGCCCTCAGGCCATGAAACTGTCGGTTGATGGTTCGAATGCGCTTTCGGGCACGGACGGTTCCGTCCTGGATCCCATTGTTTCGATACGCCGCCTGATCAGGCTTGCCCCGGGAGAATCGGCTACGGTGGATGTTGTTTCCGGCATGGCCGATACCCGTGCCAAGGCACTGGGTCTGGTTGAGAAATACCACGACCGCCGTCTCGCCGACCGCGTCTTCAATCTGGCCTGGACACACAGCCAGCTTACCCTGCGGCAAATCAACACCACCCAGGCTGATGCCCAGCTTTACGGACGTCTGGCCGGTTCCGTGGTTTATGCCAATGCCTCCCTTCGCACGGATCCGAAGATCATTGTCAAAAACCATCGCGGACAATCCGGCTTGTGGGGATATGCCATTTCAGGTGATCTGCCCATTGTGCTTCTCCAGATCGGCGATCATGCAAACATTGAACTGGCCCGCCAGCTCCAGCAGGCCCATGCCTACTGGCGTTTAAAAGGGCTGGCAGTGGATCTGATCATCTGGAATGAAGACAATGCCATCTATCGGCAATCGCTGCATGATGAGATTGTGGGATTAATTGCCACCAGTATGGAAACCAGGATTGCGGAAAAACCGGGTGGCATCTTTGTCAGATCGGGCGACCAGATATCCAACGAAGACCGTATTCTCATGCAGACAGTTGCCCGTGTGATCATCAGGGATGACATGGGAACGCTGGAGGAACAGCTCAACCGCCGCCAAATCAAGACGACATCTATGCCGCCCATGAAACCGTTTAAAAGTCCGGGCGAGAAAAGCAGCACAGAAGAGTCGATGTCATATCCCGGCTTGAATTTTGACAATGGCCTCGGCGGATTTACCCCGGACGGCCGTGAATATGTGATTATCACAAAACCGGGCCGGAACACACCGCTCCCCTGGGTAAACGTGATCGCGAACCCGCATTTTGGATCAGTCGTTTCCGAGAGCGGATCCGCCTGTACCTGGAGCGAAAATGCCCATGAGTACCGTCTTACCCCGTGGAATAATGATCCGGTAAGCGATGCGAGCGGTGAAGCGTTCTACATCCGGGATGAAGAAACGGGACATGTCTGGTCTCCCACGCCCCTGCCGGTACAGTCAGCGGCGCCTTATATCTGCCGGCATGGTTTCGGATACAGTGTTTTCACGCATACGGAAGACGGCATCCGCTCGGAGCTGTGGGTTTATGTGTCCATCAGTGCCCCGGTAAAATTCATGGTTTTAAAGTTTCGCAATGAATCAGGACGTAATCGCGCACTGTCTGTGACCGGTTACCTGGAATGGGTACTGGGTGATTTGCGGTCGAAAACGATGATGCATATAACAACCGAAGTGGACAAGGGCAGCGGGGCACTCTTTACCAGAAATCAATACAACACGGACTTTGCCGATCGGGTTGTTTTTTTCGATGTGGATGATCCGACACGGACCATTACCGGGGACCGGAGCGAATTTATCGGACGTAATCGTGAAATGTCGGCGCCGGCGGCGATGACGCGTTCAAATCTGTCGGGCCGTGTCGGTGCGGGACTGGATCCCTGCGGCGCCATTCAGGTGACCTTCGGGTTAAACGAAGGACAGGAACGTGAAGTTATCTTTCGACTGGGTGTCACCGGAAGACGGGGTGCCGACGATGCAAGCAACATGGTGCGCGGTTTACGGGGATCCGCGGTCGCAAAAAATGAACTGGAAGCCGTACAGCGTTATTGGCAGAAAACTCTGGGCACGATACAGATAGAAACACCGGATCCTTCTCTTGATATTATGACGAATGGCTGGCTTTTGTACCAGACGCTGTCCTGCCGGCTCTGGGCGCGCAACGGCTACTATCAATCCGGCGGCGCCTTCGGTTTCCGTGACCAGTTACAGGATGTCATGGCGCTCGTTTACGCCCGCCCGGCGCTTGTCCGCCAGCACCTGCTTTTGTGTGCCGGACGTCAATTCCCGGAAGGGGACGTTCAGCACTGGTGGCATCCGCCGACCGGCCGGGGCGTGCGTACGCAATGCTCCGACGATTACCTGTGGCTGCCTTTGGCAACAGCCCGGTACATTGATTTTACAGGCGATACGGAGGTGCTGCGGGAAATGATCAGCTTCCTTGAGGGGCGGCAGGTCCGCGAAGAAGAGGACTCCTATTATGATCTGCCGGGTGTTCTTGATGAAAAAAGCAGCCTTTACGACCACTGCATGCGGGCCGTTCGGAGAGGCCTGAGATTTGGCAGTCACGGCCTGCCGCTGATGGGCACGGGCGACTGGAATGACGGCATGAATAAAGTAGGAGAAAAAGGCACGGGCGAAAGTATCTGGCTGGGGTTTTTCCTGTATGACGTGCTTGTCAAGTTTGCCGGAATTGCCATTGCGCAGGGAGATGGCATGTTTGCCGATTTATGCAGAAAAGAGGCGGCAACGTTAAAAGAAAACATTGAACGAAGCGGCTGGGACGGAAACTGGTACCGCCGCGCTTACTGCGATGATGGTTCACTGTTGGGATCATCCACCAATACAGAGTGCCGCATTGATTCGATTGCCCAAAGCTGGTCTGCTCTGTCCGGTGCGGGAGATGTGGAAAGAGTCCGCCGGGCCATGGATGCGGTTGATGATTTGCTTGTGAATCGGGACAAAAAACTGGTTCAGCTGCTTGATCCGCCGTTTGACAAATCAGAAATAGAACCGGGATACATTAAAGGTTATGTGCCGGGTGTGAGAGAAAACGGCGGGCAGTATACGCATGCGGCAATCTGGGCGGCCATGGCTTTCGCCGCGCTGGGTGA